>JAQVQJ010000119.1 GCA_028701635.1 Clostridia bacterium
TATTCTACTGTACTTTTTTATCTATATGTGAAAGAAATTATTTTTTCATCCCTACTGACTGTTTAGTTTTAGATTTTGCAAATATATAAAATTATGTGGCAGCTTCCTAATATTGCAGCTAACGGTAAATTGTATGAGTAGTGGCAGATTGCGTGGTAGTTTCCAGTCAAACCACTACACAGTTTGAGCGGGTTACAAACCTTGATATTTAGCACACCCCCTGCCATTACTTATACAAAATGTTATGGGCTGCCTTTTCATTTTCTCAGTTCTTTTAATATTATGCGCCCTTTATCTTTTGCTATTTTTTCAAGGTCTGGAATAAGTTTTACTCTATAAATATCTTCCTTTTTTCTTTGTTTCATTTTCTTGATAATTATATTTCTGGTTTTGAATAATAAGCCATCTCCATAAACATCAAATTTCGTTAATGCTAGTTCACTTAATCCAGAAAGAGTCTTAGTAATATCTTCATGTCTTATAGTTTCAATAAAATTGTCTGTATTTAACTTTAAAAATTCTGTCAATTCCTTATCAAATCGATTATTAAATGTTTCAGACAAGCGCCTTACAAATTGAAAGAGTGAAGCTATTTCTATATTTCTATGGTCTTTTGATGATAGTTTTTTAAGAAAATCACCTTTGCAATATTGTTCAATTATGCTTTGATTTATGCAAAGACCAAAGTAAAATCCTTTAAAAAAATCACTAATACCAACTCGATGATAACGCCTGTAATCTTTAGTGTATATAGCAAGATAGTTATCTAATATTGCAGAAACTTTAAGATTGCAATTATGTGTTGTATTCTTGTAAACTTTGTTTTTAAGTTTATTTAAATCTTCTAATGCTTGGCTAAAATTTAACTCAGGATTTAACAAGGCTCTAATTAAGATAGCATTATTTAGATTTTGAAATTTCTCAATTGTCTTGTCTTTATCTATTGAAGATAATACTCGAAATAAATCCTCTGCATAAGTAATCTTGTTGGATTCAAAATATTTCTCTATTTCCTTTGTTGTAATTGAATCAATAAAATCAGAATCCAAATTATCGACATTTAAAAATTTCGGATTACTTAAAGCTTCAAGTTTATTAGGCAAACCCGCAATGATTTTTGTGATTGCATTTGTTGATTCATATTTCAAGATAGTATCTTCAAAATTCAAATATTTTTCAGCAAACTCGGTGAATATCAATAAATAATTAAGATTAGATTCACTTTGTATATTTTCAATAAAAGTATTGGTTAATACAATCTTGTTAAGGACTTCAAAATACATTCTTGAATCATCAAAATGTTTTCTTAACTCTAATGCTCTTGCGGTGAAATTTGAAATTCTAGGTTCATTTGAAAATTTTTCAAAAACGATATTTTTCCGCAAGTCTTGTGCTAATTGAATCTTTACAAAATTTGAATCTAATTTAGATAAGTCAGAAAGAGCTTTTGAATATTCAGAAAGGTTTGCTGAATTAAGTTTAACTTTAATCAATGAATCTTTTAATGCTCTATGAAATAAGTACATTGAAACATTAGAACCTATAGAAATATCAATCCTATTAATTTCCCTTAATGATTTCACAAATTGGTCAATCTTTAGCGACTTAGCTTTCAAATATTGCTTTTCCCAATCAATATTTCTAATTAACCCAACAAGTAATTTTTTGGCTTGTGATGAAGTATTTAATTCTGATAGAGAATTTGTAATATTAGGTAATCTGGGTAATTCTACTATCATTTGTAACCATTCTGAAAAATCAAATGAATTTAGAATCCGAAGTATTGTTTCTGATTCTCGTTTTTTTCTACTTATTCTTAAAGTAAGCTCTACTATTGAGTTGGTGTTTGCTTTTTCATTTTTTTTCAGAGTTACAGAAACATCTGTCTCGTTTAATTCAATATTCAAATAATTGCTTAATTGGAGAAGCCTAGAAAAAGCTAAATAATGTTCTTCAATAAATAAGCTGAGTTTATTTTTTTTGAAAAATTCCAAATATGTTAAGTAATATTCAGATAAACGGATTTTATCAATATTCTCTGAATGCAAAAATATGATATCCAATGCTGTAATGACTTGAGAAAGTCTTAGTACTGAATCATGAAGCTCTTTTAATAATAATTTTTCAATTTTTTCATCATTTAGAAGAAGACCAAGTAACTCCTTTTCTTCAGAGTAATGAAACTTAATCAATATAGAAATTAGTCCAAGACTGTTTTCATTCAAGTCAAAAAAATGGATATAATTTTTGAATAAAGATTTTTTCTTTTCGTTGCTGACTCCACCTTCAATATAGTCAAAAGAATCGTAAATTAACTGAGCATAATCTTTGTGTGGAAAATAACAATAATCGCTTTTATAATACTGTAGGATAATTCCCTTTTCCTTAAGCTGTCGGTTTTCATCAATAGCATTTCTTAAAGGTATAAATGGGATATCATTTTTAAACAGTAAACAATATGTAATTAACGCATCGCTTTTAAAAACATTTATTTTATGTTCTTCATAAAACCTTTGTAGTATTTTTTTGGAATCTATTTTATCAAAAGTTATTGGCTCAGATATCGAGTTTTTTTGTTCCCATGTTCTTAATGCAATGTTTAATTTTAGAAGATTCCTATTAATGTTTTTAAGAACCTCTTTAAAGTCCCCTTTAAGCCATTTTAGTTGACTTCCAGATTCAATTAAAAGTTTTGTTTTTTTCCAAATAATTCCTGAAACCTTTTCTTCAAAATTTTCATTTGTGTCAATTCGAAAAAATGACATACCAGCAATCACTCGATAAATACTTTCATCATTAAAATGGTCAATAGTTTTATAGTATCGAGATAGATATAGAACTGTAACAAATTTTAGTTTAGAAATTCTTTCTCGTAAATCAAGATATAAATCAATGTTATCGTGAACATTATCAATAATAATTACAGAATAATTGTGTGAGATTTGAATTAGCTCCTCTACTAGGTCTTTTTCGCTTGAAAATGGAGATGATAAGTTAAGATAAAATACTTTCCTTTTATATATTTTTTGAATTATAGAATATGCAAACGTTGTTTTGCCACTACAAGGATTACCAAGTATGCAATACTCCTTTAATTTGCCAATACTTAGCTGTTCTGCAATGGCTTTAATAGTTTTTAGCTCATTTCTACTGTAGTAAATTATTGATTCAGAACTGAAAAAATTATCATTTACAAATTTTTCTCCTTTTTCGATTTGCTTGAAAAGTGTAAGTTTTGATAATCCAAGATAAACATCTGATGTTTCTTGTTTAAGAAACTCATCAATTTCAATTATTTCACTTCTCGCTTTTTCATTAATATCTCCAACAATTCTGTCTAATGTTTTGATAAAAATTGAAATTCCTTCTCTATTGCAATACTCGTTTAATGTGTCTATTTCTTTAATCTTGTCGGTTTTAGAAATAAAAAGAACCCAGATTATTTTAACTCCTTTTGGTTTCCAGTATTTTATGGCTTTTGCAAGTGTATTTTCAATTTTTCCTGTTGCATCAGTTTTTTGGGCAGTAACTTGAATAGCTAATTGATTATTTTTTTCATCAATAAGGTCAATTGCTGTCGTATTTGTTTTGTCATAACCTAGATTTTTAAAATGATAATCTGGATAAACTTTATTAAGGAGCCTTAAAAAGAAATCTTCTGTTTTTCTAGTCTGAAAATTGTCATACTTGATGTCAATTTCAATTTCTCGGACTTTTTTGTCAAGACTATGTTCAATATTAATCATCATTCTTAGGTAGTATGTCTTTTTTTAAGGTTGCCCATAACGAGTCGATACCCGCAATCTTTCGTATATATCACCCTTATCTGTTTGCTTGCTAATCCACTCATCCTGTGATGTTCATGGATACCAAGGTACTCAAATCTTTGATAACAATCAAACGAGTTA
>JAQVQJ010000120.1 GCA_028701635.1 Clostridia bacterium
TGATGATAGAAATGCTGCTGAATTATTAAGGGGTAAGAAAGTTTTTTCAAAAGAAGAAAATATTGAAAGTTTGAAAGAAAACGAATTTTACTTTAAGGATTTGATTGGCGCAGAAGTTTTCGATGAAGAAAATGAAAAAATTGGTGAATTAATAGAAATTGAGCAATATGGCGCTGCCGATATTATTTCAATTCGAGAAAGAAATATTATTTTTTCAGTTCCTTTTCTTGATTCTATTTTTAAAGAAGTGCAATCTAAAAAAATTATTGTTAATCGTGCAGAATATGACCAAACTAAAATTAGCGGTTAACTAAAATTTTAAATTTGAAATTAGTTTGTAAAATTTTGGTTAGTTGTGATAAAATAGAGTCCTATAAAGGAGTTTAAATTGGGTTTTTGTAAATTTTCTTCACAGAGTGTAATAAATAACAAGACAGAAGTTGATAACATCTTTATCAACGATTTTTTGCCTTATGCTCCAGAAAATGCAGTAAAGGTGTTTTTATATGGACTTTACAAATGCAATAACTCAACTTCTTATGACAATACAATTGAGAGTTTTTCAAAAATTTTAAAGATACCAGAAGAAGACATCTTAGAAATTTATGAATTTTGGGAAAGCGAAGGACTAATACAAATTTTAAGGACTGTTCCTATTGAAATTAGATATATGCCAATAAAAAATATCATTGCAAATACTAAAAAATTTAATACAGGTAAATATCACGATTTCAATATAAAAGCACAGGAAATAATTGAGGGCAGAATGTTAAGCCCTAATGAGTATAGCGAATATTACGACACTATTGAATCTTTCCATATTGAGCCGGAAGCACTTTTAATGGTTATGAAATATTGTGTGAATTTGAAAGGTGTAAATGTTGGATATAACTACATATTAACGGTTGCAAAAAATTGGGCTTATGATGGCGTTAGAACTGTGTCAGATGTTGAAGATAGACTAATTACTTACGAACAACATAGCGACAATATAAACTTGCTTTTCAGAGCGATGGGCATTAAAAAAGTTGTTACTATTGAAGAAAAAGAGATGTATCTAAAATGGACAAAGGAACTTGATTTTTCTTTTGAAACTATCATTGCTGTTATTAGATTATTGAAAAAGCCTACTATGAAAATGTCATTTGCCTATCTTGATGGAAGACTAATGAAATTTTTTGAGATGAAGTTAATGACAATTCAAGAAATAACAGAATTTGAAGAAAACAAAACTAATATGTATGAATTAGCAAAGAAAATTTCTAAAACACTTGGCTTGTACTATGGAAACTATGACAGCATTGTTGAAATCTACATTTCTAAATGGCTGTCTATGGGATTTAGCGAAGAAGCTATCGAAAAAATCGCTCAATATTGCTTTAAAAACTCAATTCGTAAATTTGAAGATATGAGTATTTTCTTATTGAAATTTTACAAACTTGGACTTTTATCTTTGGAAAGTTTACAGCATTATTTTGCTGACGTGCTTTCAGAAGACGAAAAAATTAAGGATTTACTATTGCAGTTGGGAACAGATAATCGTTCAGTTAATTCATATGACAGAGATTTCTATAAAAATTGGATAAATAACTGGAATATTTCGTCTGAATTGATTTCGTATGGAGCAAGTTTGGCGGCGGGAAAATCACAGCCCATGAAATATTTAAATGGAATATTGGCAAGATGGCACGAAAACAAAGTAACAACAATTGAAGATGCGAAGAAAGTCGTTATAGATACTAATAGGGAAGTAAAAAAACCTGCAACTAACATAAAGACAAGAGATTATACAAAAGAAGAGTTGGGTGCATTGTTTGATAGTCTTGAAGAAGTCGAAGTGTAGGAAAAAAATGGCAAAATTTTTTGATAAACAAATTGATAAAATATTGAGAGAAAAGCACGAAAAGGCTATTTTTCTTGCTGAAAGCAATTTAAGAAGAGCTAGAAGAAATAAAGAATTTGTCGAAACAGAGAAAGAAGAAATTGAAAAAGTTATTGCATTGGCTATGATGATGGCAGATGAAGTTGATGAAACAAAAGAAAGAATTAAATTATCCGAAATAAGAGCTAGAAAAATAATTATCTTGAAAAAACTAGGATTAGATGAAAAAGATATAAAGCCTCAATTTGAGTGCGATTTATGCGAAGATACTGGCTTTATAGATGGAAAATATTGTAGATGCAGAACAAAAATCTTAAATGAAATATTATCAACTCGAAGTGGTCTTACTGGCGAGTTAAATGACTTTTCACAAGCAAAATTTAGTCGGGAAAACACAGATGCGGAAAAAATATTTAAATTATTTAAAGACTGGACAGATAAGTTTCCTAATATTACTAAAAAAATGATTTATATGACAGGAGCAACAGGAGTCGGCAAAACATTTTTATTAAAGTGTATAGCTAATGAGTTAATAAAAAAAGAAGTTTATATTTTCTATTCAACTGCGTTTAAAATGAATGGTGATTTTTTAGAATACTGCAAGGCTAGAAGTGATGATAAAAGCTCAGTATTAGCACCATATCTAGATAGTGAAATTCTTTTAATAGATGATCTAGGAACAGAGCCAATTTTAAACAATATAACATTGGATTATTTATATTTAATTTTAAATGAGAGACTAATTTCTGGGAAATCGACAATAATAAATTCGAATTTGGATTTAGAGAAACTAATTGACAGGTATGGAGAGAGAATTTTTTCAAGAATGATTAATAAAAGAGATGGCTTAACAATAAAATTTGAGGGCGAGGATTTAAGATTAAAGAAACAATAGATTGGAGGGAATATGTTGTATGATGTTTTGATTATAGGCGGGGGTCCCGCAGGAATGACTGCCGCTATTTATTCGAAAAGAGCGGGGAAGTCAATCTTGTTAATAGAGAGAATGGCGCCAGGCGGACAGGTTGCTTCGACAAGTGAAATTGATAATTATCCAGGCATTAAAAAAACCGATGGAGTTACTCTTGCAAATATGATGGCGGAGCATGTTGCATCGTTTGGTATAGATTTTATTTATACCGATGCTTTGGACTTTGATTTTACAGGTAAAATAAAAAAAGTAAGAACCCATGATGGAACATTTGAAGGGAAATCGGTCATATTATGTTTAGGGGCTTCTGCAAAGCAACTCAACCTTGAAAATGAAAAAAAACTTTATGGAAAAGGTGTAAGTTATTGCGCAACTTGTGATGGAAATTTTTTTAAAGGAAAAACCGTTGCAGTTGTTGGCGGTGGAAACTCTTCGCTTGAAGATACTTTATATTTAACTGGTCTAGCGAAAAAAATTTATTTAATTCACAGAAGAGACCAATTTCGAGGGGAAAAAATATTAGTTGATAGATTACATATAGCAGAAAAAAAGCCTAATAGTCCTATTGAAATTGTTTTAAATTCACAGGTTGTTAAACTAGATGACACAGATAAATTAACAGAAATAACGATAGAAAATTTCGTGACTAAAGAAATTAAAAAGCTACAAGTTGATGGTCTTTTTATAGCAATAGGCAGAAAACCTGATACCGATTTACTTCAAGGTAAAATAGAATTAGATACAAATGGTTATATAATTGCAAATGATAAAATGGAAACTAGCCAGCCGGGCGTTTTCGCAGCTGGAGATGTGCGACAAAAACAGTTAAGACAGATTGTTACAGCATGTGGAGATGGTGCGATAGCGGCAGTTAATGCAAATGAGTATATATTTAAAAATTTTTAGGAGATTATTTTGTTTAAAAAACTCTTTGGAACTGATGGGATCAGGGGCAAATGGAGAAAAGTAATTTCACCTGAACTTGCCTTTGATATTGGAAAAGCAGTAGCAGTTATATTCGAAAGAGAAAATGAAATAAACACATTAATTATTGGAAGAGATACAAGGCTCTCGTGCGATACACTGGAGTC
>JAQVQJ010000121.1 GCA_028701635.1 Clostridia bacterium
TGCAGTCGTATATCCAAAAGTAGTCTTGTGCTACCTTGTTTTTTAGTTCTTCTTCTCTTATGTTTTGATACTTCATTTCTTGTCTATGTTCGTCTGTTACGGTGTCGTCCTACAATTGGTGCTAACGTTTTATGGTATGGTGTCGTGCGGGAGTTCGAAGCGATTTCCTATCAGTTTACACCGACTTTTTTTACGAGCTACAAACGCTTGCATACCTCTGAAACCCGCATGCACTATACCATGTGTTGGGCGGTCGTTATTTTTCTTTCCATGTATTATATAGTTTTTCCATATTCCGAAATTTTGTTCCAGTATTAAAAGTTCCTTCTTTGTCATCTTCTATTGTTTGAAAAAGCATATCTCTATATTCTAATCTAAAGTCTTCTTCATCCAGTTTTCTCTTTATAACGAAATAACAAAGTCTATCAAAAACATTTAAATAATTTTCATAAGCTTCTTTTCGGTGTCCATCCAAAAGCTTTATAAATGCTTTTTCATCATCCGTTGGTTTCTGTGTCTTAAATTTATGTAGAAGTTCTTCATTACTTTTTCGAATCTCTGATAATCTTTCCTTTCTTCTATTTAATTCAAATTCTATCTCAAAGATTGTCATTAAGTTGTTTGCAGTCAAACTTTTATTGAGGTTTGAAAGTTGAAACCAAGCGATTGCTGCAGTGGCTAATGCACCTATACCTCCTGCAATACCGCCAATTATTCCCCAGTCTTGTAAACTCATATTAGCTATTTAATATTTCATTCAACAATTCTAAATACCGAGCATTATTATTTACCATTTGGGAATTATCCTGCTCTTTTAGGGACTGAATTTTAAACAATTCCCTAATATTATCATCAGAGTAACCTCTTTCACGTAGTTCCTTAACGGCATTTTTAATAATCTCTTTTCGTTCATAATTCCAATTGGAACTATCAAGCTCTTGTTTTACTTTTAGAATAAATTCGTAATCCATTGTTTTATAGTTTTAAGTTTATCAGTTACTTTCTCCAGACTCATAGTCTTGTAATGTTTTTCCCGATTTCATCTTCCATTCAGTCAATCCGTTTGCACTTCTGCCCATAATTATCATGGCAGCAGAAGATGAACTACTAAATAAATAATCACGTTTCATTATCAGCTTGTCATTTTCTTTAACAATCACACCTTCAGAAATCAAAGTATCCCTTAATTTTTGCATTGTCTTAGGATATGAATTAGTTATTGGGTCTGCGACTTGTGAATTTTCAAAAACTACAAAACCTTCACTTGTCGTTTTTCCTATTCCATTTGCTCCTCTTGTAGCAGAAATATAAAATAAATCTTCTTCTTTATCAGGTTGCACTTTAATATCTGCTTGTCTAATTTGCTCGAAGGCATTGTATCCAAGAGTGCTTACCAAAGTTAAGATATTTGCAAGAAACTCTTCCATTTCTGCTTTATCAGACTCCGAAATGCTCGATTGTGTTGGTTTTTGATTATTTATTAATTCGTATCGGTTTGCAGAACACGCAATATCATGAAGCCTGTTTTCCAAATATTTTATGTGTGCTTTATTTAAGTTGTCATCCTTGCTAATAAATACAATCGCCTCATTCCAAAAATCTTTCTCTTTTACATGTTGTGTAAGTCGATTAAAAATATTTTCCGCTTCGCCGATGTATAATTGTCCTTTTTCAGATAAATCAGCACTCTTATTTAGCAACATATAAACTCCAGTTGTCTGTATTTCTGGTCTATCCGTGCAAATTTTAATCAAGTTACGTGGAAGTTTATATGCTTTACCAGTCCAATTTGATAATTCACAAGTCAGTCGCCCGTTTGTGTCTCCGTCAATCAAAAATAGTTTTATCGTTTTTCCAAATTTCATATCAATGTTGCTATGTCTGTTTTAATGCCGCCCAACGGCTACGTATATGAAACGTTTGGCATTTCGAAGCACTTTCCTGTCAAGTTACAAGTACTTTTGACACGAGCTAAAGCGCTCGATAACCCACTGACTGCCAAATGTTTTATATACGATGTTGGCGGCTGGTTATTCATTTTTTCGTGCAACCCATTGTGTGTGTTCTCTTGAAAATGCATTTTCGCAGTTCAAAATATATTCAGAAAGTTCAGATTCTGTAGAAATTCTGGTTGTTTCAGACTTAATTAGCATTATTTCATGTGCAGTCAAAGAATATGAAGATGATAATTCATTATGCTTTTTAGATTGAAGCCATGTTAATACTGATGACGCTGCTACTGCAATAACTTCAATCGGCAATTTTAAATCTGGCTCTTTAATATTATACAATAATAAAACAATTGCTAAGCCATGCAAAATAACAGTTATAGTAAACCATAAAGCTGATTTACGCTTGTTAAACTTGGCTTTTTTTGTGTACCACAATGCTTGATTAATTATTCGCTCTTTTCTATACAATTCAATTCTTTCGGATAGATTAAGCTTTCTAACTTCGAGCATTTTGTCTGTAATCGGTTCAGCAATACTCACACCAATACCTAATTTTCCAATTAAGCTTTCATTTTGTTTTAAAATAGTCTTTAAATCTAAAACAAATCTTTTTCGCATAATTTCAACATCTTCACAATCTTCATAGGGTTCAGCTCTTAACATCCAACGCCATGCACGTGTCTTTACAGATTCAGCAACCGCACGTCCATTATACCAAATATCATCAGGTTTAGAAACTCTTAACCAAATCATTATTGAAAGAGTAATCAAAAAGAAAAGAGTTGAAATAATTTTTGTAGTCGGATTTTCATTACCGTCAGACCAAAAAGCAAAAAGGGCTGCAATAATTAGAAGAATTGAATATATCCCAATTGCCCTAAAGTATTTCTTTTGCTCTTTCAGTGAAGCTGAGTCAGCAGATTGATATAACCCAGGTAAATCAGAAGAGTCTACTTTTATATCCATTCTCTTATTGCACTTATTATACTTGCACTATTCCAACTAACAATTGTGTGAGCAGCATTTTGGATTTTAACTGGCATCCTTTCTTGTCCCCAAGGTCTAACCCCAATTATGGTTTTTCCCATTCGAATAGCTTCATCAATTTCATAGTCAATCCAATCACTATGTGCAGCATACATACCAGCTAAAATAATTATGCCTTGCGCTGGTCTCATTTGGTTGGTTAAACAAGTTTTTAGTCCTGATTTAGTTTTTTCGGTACAACCATCATCACTTGGAACACTATAGTTTATCCAACTGAAATTTGGTTCTTCATCAAACCACTTAACAAGTGTGTTGTAATGAGTACTATAAGTCCATGCATGACTTATAAATAATCTTCTTGTTTTTAATTCTGGCATCGTTTAAATTTTTAATTGTTAGTTACTTAATATTAAATTTTGCTTTTAATTCATTCTTTAATGAATCATTAACAGTTTTGTTTTCTTCTTTATCAATATTTTTATTGTCATTAGATGTTTTGACGGCTTGATAAGATGGATAATCATCTGCTTTACTTCTATTATTTTCCCATTGCATTGGTCGTAAATTAATCAAGTCGTCTGTTCCACCTTTGGAGACAGGATAAACATGGTCAATTTCCCATCCATAAAGTTCTTCAGTACCGTATTTGTCTCTCTGCATCCAAGCATCGCAGCAGTCTTTTCTGTACTTTGAACTATCAAAATTTTCTACAATTTGTCCTTTTTCCCAGACTTTCTGAATTTTCTCTTCTGAAAAGTTTGCCATTGTTTTATCGTTTTATTAGGTTAATATTATCTGTATGGTATTTCCTTAACTTGCCGCCAACGTTCCCAGGCTATGTGCAGTAAGGGTCTCAGAAGGCGTAATCGTTCTTTCAACGCCGAAAAACCCCTTATTGCATATAGCCTGTGTTATGGTTATGTTGCTCATCAGTCGTATGGCTGC
>JAQVQJ010000122.1 GCA_028701635.1 Clostridia bacterium
CGATTTTTAGCTTATGCAGTAGCTTTAAAAAACCTGTAATTAATTTTGTACCGATTTTTTTATTAATTGAAATAAGTCCAACTAAAAAGACTAGAGCAGAGTTAATCGAAAAACCAATCCAGCTACTTGCAGTTACAACAGCTGTTCCGGCACTAGAAAAGCTATTAAGTGAAATACTAAAAATCATAACAACCAGCGTGAATGTAACGAAAGATAACTGCCAAATAACATATTTTCCCATTGGAATGCTTACAGACTCAGCGCCAGAAACCCCATGTTTATTTAGGTAATAAATTTGGAAAGGTTGTTCTCCTGTTGCAAATGGTGTTACATTATCATAATATCTGCCTAATGCTGCAAGTTTATAAGAAAGTGCAAAACGATTTTTGTTTGTAGCTTTATAGATGAGAATCCAAAATTTTGATGTTTCTAAAAGGATAAGCAAAGCGAACACCCCAACCAATAAAAGCATAACCCACCCATTTAATTGTGAGGATAATTCAGCTAATGAAGTGACGCTATCTTCTTTTAATAATTGATATGTTAAGATTCCAGCCACAACAACTAAATTGATGAGAAGAAAAACAAGATTTAACCATTTTTTCTTTTTATTAGATTGTTTTTTAACAGTTTCTACTGCTTCTTCTAATTTTTCTTTATCCTCATCAGTTGTATTTTTTTCATCAATTTTCAACTGAAGGGGGTATTCTTTTTTATCAGTTTTTTCATTATTCAAATCCGCTTCTCCATTATCCTTACCATTTACTATGCAGATTTGTTCATAATTGCTATTAGAAAAATTTGGAGCATCGTCCATGCTTTCATATATATTAGTCTTATCTGTATGCTTTTTCTCTAATTTCATTAGAATTATTCTAACAAAAAAAAATAAATTGTCAAAGAAAACTATTAATATAAGGGATAGATATTTATTTAAATATCTTATATGCTAAATTTTCTATATCTCCAGCACCAAGGATAAGGACACAATCATAATTTGAAACGATATTAAAAACTTGTTTTTTTGCAGTTATAAAATCTTTTGCATAATTTAAATAATCGAATTTATTACTTTGTATTGATTGGAAAAGGTCAAAAGCAGAACCCCCTGTGATTTTTTTTTCTCTTGCGGGATAAGTTTTTACGAGAATTAGCCCATCACTTTCATTAAATGATTTTATAAAAAACTCATAGAGTGATTTTGTTCTAGAAAAAGTATGAGGTTGGAAAATTGTAAGCACCCTTCCATAATCTTTCGCTTGATTTATAGTACTGACAATCTCAGTTGGGTGATGAGCATAATCATGAATGATAATAGTTTTATTAATTTTTCCAATTTTCTCAAATCTGCGCTTAACTCCGTGATAATTTCTTATAACTTTCTTTATGGTCTTTAACTTTATTCCATAGAACAGAGAGGTCGCTATCGCTACAACAGAATTTTTTATATTATGCTCACCAAAAAAATTAGTTTGAAAAGTTGATATTAATTTATTATTTTCCATCAAATCAAATAAATAGCCGGTATTGTTTTTTTTAATATTTTTAGCTTGGTAAAACACTTTATCTTTGTTTGTTTCGATAACAAAACAATCGCTATTTGTTGAATATAATTTTGATTTGGAATTATTTAAGAATTTTTGAAAGCTTTGGCTAATTTCTTCTACATTTTTAAAGAAATCTAAATGGTCACCTTCTATATTAAGGACTATTCCCAAACTAGGATTTAGAGAAAGAAAACTGTTTTTATATTCGCAAGCTTCAGTAATAAAGTATTTTTTGTTACCAATAAGAAAATTGCTATTATTGTATTTCATAATACCGCCAATATGAACTGTTGGCTTTAATCCTGCTTCAATAAAAATTTCTGAAATTAATGCAGTGGTTGTTGTTTTGCCGTGAGTCCCACTGATGGCTATAGTATTTTTGAATTTTTTACTTATTTTACCCAATAGTTCAGCACGAGTTATTATCTTTTTTTTATTCTTTTTTGCCCAATTTAATTCTTCATTTTGTTCATTGATAGCAAAATTTATAACTACATAATCGGGATTAAATTTTTTGATATTTTCACTGTGATGCCCAATATAATAATCTATGTCGAAAGTTATTATCCCTTTTAGGTTTTCGCTCTCAACTAAATCTGATCCAGATACATTATGTCCGTATACTTTCAAAAAGACAGCAAGAGTACTCATACTAATGCCACCGATACCCAAGAGATAAAATTTATTCGGCATATTATAAAATATGAAAAGGTAATTAAAAATGTTTTGAGATTGCAAAAGTTTATGTTAAAATATTATGACTTGAAAGTTTTACTTAAGTTAAAAAGGTGGGTATAAACTTGAAAATTTCAGACGTCAGAATTAGGATTGTTGAAAAAGAGGGGAGTAAACTAAAAGCTGTTGCTTCTATAACAATTGATGAGTGCTTTGTAATTCACGACATCAAAATAATAGAAGGGAAAGACGGATTTTTCATCTCAATGCCAAGCAGAAAAACTCCAGATGGAGAATATAGAGATATAGTTCATCCAATCAATACTGAAACTCGTGAAATGATTATAGATGTTATTCTAAAAGCATACGAGAACACAGAAAAACAAGGATAAAACAATTAATACATATACGACTAAATGAACTATCTTAATCTGGTAGTATTTATTTTAGTCGTTTTTTTATTTGATTTATAAAAACAAAAAAAGATAATGATTGCATTATCTTTTTTAATAATTATTAGAACATTTGTTGATTTTTATAATTTTTAAACAAGAATCCTTAATAGTTTTCAAGTATTGAATTCATTTCTATAATATCTGATACAGCTATAATACCGATTGGAGTTTCTTTTAATTCTCCGCCGTTAGTGATTAAAACTACAGTTAATTTTCTGTTTAAATAGAAAAGATTTAAAACTTCCTCTATTGTTACATTTTTAGAAACTATTTCATAGTGTTTTGACGGATCTTTAGCATCCAATAGTTCCTCTATATTTTTCTTTTCAATAAAATCATCTAATTTTTGTCCGGAAGATAAAATTTTTCCTAATTTATCTAATATTCTTTGACCATTAGCAACGCCTATCAACCCACTATCTTTATATATAGGAATATTACTAAATCCAGAGCCTGATATTAATTTTATTACTTCTTTAACGGATACATTATTTTCTACGCACAATACATTTTTTTCGCTTATGATATCAATAGCTTTTGGGGGGGTAGATATTAAATTTGCTATGTGTTCCATTTTTATAACAACTTCTTCGTGAGGTTCAGCGATAATATAATTATCGTTTTGACCGTGTATTATTGCATTTCTAAGTCTGCCATAATCGATTAAATCGTCTTCGTACCTTCTTGCGATATAATTCATTGGGACGGATCTTCTAATAATGTCAGAAAAACTCATACTTCTTCTAAAATTATGTTGGACTCTTAACGAGTGGTCTATTTTATTGTATGCCTTAATAAATCTTTTTGCGTTGCTCTCCATGTCTTCTCCAATTATTGTTTAAGTATACAAAAGAATTGATAAAATTGCAAAAAATTTTAGATACATTTTTTAATTAATTAAATTAATTTATAAATCTTAAAAAAATAATTGACATATATGAAAATGATGTTATAATAAAGAACATATAACATGAGACTATAAAGGTAAGAGTAGGCAACCGCCTGCTCTTACTTGTTAGATAGGGATTTGTTATAAAGAGAGGAGAGATGGCGAGTAAAACTATCGAATTGGTACAAAACAAAGTAAATCCTATTATTGAAGGAATGGGCTATGAAGTCGTAGAAGTTGAGTATGCTAAAAAGATTGATGGAATGAATTTAACTTTTTTTATTGATAAAGTTGGAGGAATTAA
>JAQVQJ010000123.1 GCA_028701635.1 Clostridia bacterium
GCCGTTTCACCAAAGTCGTTTTTCTGTGGTTTTTTTTGATCCATCACTCTTAATTATGTGGTTTCATTTGCCAGGATCCATTTTCTATATTGTTATTTACCAAAGATTATATGACGAGAGGTCCTTTTAATTATTGTAAGTTATATTTAAATTTAAAAGTGGCCTTGTAATACTTTCTGTCGATATATATACCCTAATCTTTAAAGCCTATATTCAAAAACACTTCCGAACACAAGTCACTATCAAGATCTTTTTTCTGCTCCTTTTTTGTCAAGAAACACTGTGTGTAAAATTTTAATTCCCATTTTCCTTTACTCTTAATTTTCAAACTTTTTGGATGTCTCTTTGCATATTCAGAGAACGCTTTTAACCAGTATTGTGACATGAATAATATTGATTCATATATTGAGAATAATTCATTTTGAGAAAAAACTGACGTATCCATATTTTTCAAATATAAGTTCAAAGCTTTTTGAAAGGAGCGCCATTCATCTTCTTTTATCTTTGGGGTATGTTCTTTTATCCAATCAAAAATTCTTTTATCTTCCCTATTTACAACACGATCTAACAGATTTTGCCATTGTCTCCATGATAATTTATTTACTGTTTCAATATCAATTTGAGATAATATATAGCATTGTTCAAAAAAAGATCTAACTTTTGAATTTTTACCATCATCACGCGTTATAGTTGTTGAAGATGAAGCAAAATTTTTTATTTCATCCCAAAATGTTCGACGTTCTTTTTCTAGCACGTTATACTGTATGAGATATTCATCAAGTTTTTTACCTAAATAATATTTATATAATACCGATGATCCATATTTTGCTGCTAATTCCTTTTCTATTTTAGGGATTTCTATTTCCAAAAAATTTAATAAAGAATCAGAAATCTCTGTCTGTTTAGAAGTCTGCATACCATGATATACTTTTCTTCCCAATATATCTTTTCCTATATATTTACTCATTTATATCACCACCTAAATGTTTAAAATAAGTTTTTTCAATTTTATCCATGACTCTCTTATTTATAGTAATTGGATCTAAAGTAAGAAAATCTTCACCATTTTCTGCAAACATACTGTATTTACCTTCAGCTAAGTATATCAGAATATACTGTTTAATCATTTGATCTGTTATATAAAATAATTGTACTTCTTCTTGATCTTTTACAAATTGATATGCATAATGTCCACTGTTTAAGTAAATACATCGGTCACCACTTGATATTACGTACCACGACCTTTTTTCATCGTTTGGATCATTAACAATACCTACTTTAAATGCATCTAACTTACCATGTTTTTCATCGCAATTAAGATAAATACGATATTTGTACTCTGTAACTTTTTGACCTTTTTCATATTCTCCAATATTTTCTAACGAAATTACTCTAGATCTCAATTCTATAATACCTTTTGATAAATACTTTTCATATACCTCTTGGTTAAATACAATGTCAGGTACATCTAGCACAATTTCTTCAAAGGCGTCTAAAGACGATTCAATAGAAGCTATATCTATAATTTTAGGATGACTAGGATCTTCACAATTATGAACACTTACATTTAGTTTAAATTTTAAATTATGATTTTGCTTATTCTCAACAAAGTAACTAATATTTTTTAATATCTCATTAAAATTAACTCTTTTGCTCCCTGGTACAGGAAATTCACAACTATGTAGAGCTAAAATAACTTCCCTCTTAGAATTAACAGGTTTATTAGTATCAAAATAAAATGGTAATTCTTTTCTTTTTTCTTTATTGCTTCCTATAACTTTTACTGTTAATATTATTCTGTTTTCAAAATACTGTTCTGCAATATGGGGATTAATTTCTAATTCATTTTGAGATTCAAAATAATCTCCAGATGCTATCATCACCTCTGATGTTTGAATTATTTTTTTAATTGCTAAATCTTTCATCGAAATAACTTTAATTTCATATTGAAACTTTTTATTAGACTGATAAGCATTTTTTATTCTAAATCCGAATTTAATTTTATCTCCGTTATTAACTTCTTCAGAATTAATATGTGGATATAAAATATTTTGCCAACGGACGTCAAAGTCCGGCTTTTTAGCACCTGTGCCTAAATCCTCATAACCTAAATTTTCAAAAAAATCTTGAATGTCTGTTGCTATTTCTTGCATCTTTTCTTTTAACTTTTGATCGGTATCTTCTCGGTTTTTTATATACCCCCATTCCAATAGTAATGCTTTAAATTTTTCATCAACATAATTTTTCAAACACTGATATGTTTTCGAGACTTTTTTTCCCCTACTTACACCGCAGTGTACTCCATCTTCTATTTCTGCTAAGTCTGCTTCCCACTCTTTATCAACTTCAATATACCCCCAAAATTTACCTTTTATACTTGGAGGAATATCGTCTAGTTTAACTTCTCCTATTTTCATTCCTAAACGATAATATGAAATCCCTTTCCATTTATTTTCACCATTTTTCGAAATAAATACTCCCCATTTTTTCACTCTATATCTACGTTCAGATAATATGTTTTCAGGAGTATTTTGAATATATTTATTGGTGTATATACTTTCATCTAAAGAAAATCCTACTTTTTCTCCATTAACGTAAACTCCGGCATCTTCAGGCATTCTATCTAAAATACGCCACCATGATTCTTGAATATATTCAACCATTTCTCCACTTGAAATGGAATCAATTAGTTCTTGTTTTGGGTTTTTAATAATTATTCTTGTTCCAACACTTTTTTTTGGTAACATACCAGTATTTTCCTTAATATAATCTGTTGCCTCATTACCTTCTAAAGCCCTTGGGAGAACTTGCCCACAAGCATTTTGGTTAGCTACATATAACTGATCTTTCCTCAACGAATCAAAGTAATAGTGATAATCCTCTGAAGCTATAGAATAAATTGTTTTTCCAACGCCATATAATCCTGCACCGGTTTGATTGCCACCAGAGTTATTCATTGAAGTGAATCGCGCTAATCTATAATCTGATGGTATTTCTAATTCTTTATCTATCATTTTTTGAATTTCACTCGATAACAAGTTCGGACCTGTCAATCCTTCAGTTCCAGAATCTTCAATAATTAAAAAAAGGCCGCAAGAATTCTTAACAATCGAAATCTCGCAACGCCAATTTTCCCATCTATCTACTGATCTAGCACCAGTAGCGTTTTGGATACCATCTTTCTGAAACCCATTTGATAAAGATATTCCCGCATCCTCATACGCCTTAAAAACCCATTTTACATGGTTTTTATAATTTTGTGGTATTTGTGTTTTATTTCTATTCATTAGTTTCACTCCTACTTTTCTAATTTAAATTTTGTTTGTTTGTTCTCACTTGCGACAAATTTTTGCTTTGTATTCTTAAGTTCTCTTTCAATAGTAGCAAAAATTGTGGTTACGTCTTTTTCTGTAAAATCATAATTTTTTTTATTTGAACAATTACCTAATAGCCGTATCATATCAATAATTTTTGTTGTTCTCGCCTCCGCAATTCTTACGAAGCGCTCTCTTTTGTTTTCTATCACACATACCTCTTTTCAACAACTATATTTTAAATCAAACGCACTACATTGTCAATACATTTTTTAAATGTAGTCAATAAATGTTGCATATTTTAATTTTGTAGAGCGGTTTGGTCTGTTCTTTAATAGTGAAAAACTTTTAAAAAAATTAGGGTTACAATTCACAGCCAAATGACAAAATAATTTATTGCATAAGAAAGCGGAACAATTATTGTTCTTCTTTTTTGTAGTTTAATACTTCTGTTAGAGTATAAGGGTTGCCATGCATTAATCTCTCACA
>JAQVQJ010000124.1 GCA_028701635.1 Clostridia bacterium
AATTCTAACATCACTTAGGATCGAATCTGTTTTAGCATATTCTGTAACAACCCCTTTTAGACGGAGTTTTTCGATGTTAATATAAGTATCTGCTATTTCGTTTCTTCTTATTTGTCGTATTCCAAAATATTCACAAAATTTATGTTCAAAAGCTATATAAAATGAAGAAGTTATATCTCCATAATCAACTCTATTTCGATAATATGATCTTAAAGGTGTAGAAATATATTTATCATTTCTTTTTGCAGATTTTGATTTTAAAATATTGGGATTATATATTTCTTTTTTTATGGAAATAGATTGAATATTTGTATAAACAAAAGCTCTATTTAAATCATCACTCATATAGTGCTTTGCTTCTGGCATTCTTAATATTCTACCAACTGTTTGTATTTCAAAAACTATACTTTTTGTTTCTCTAAACTTGACAAGAATCTGTGCACGTGGACAGTCCCATCCAGTATCGATAGCCTGCTTGAAAATTAAGTACTCAACACAGCCGTCTAAATTTAACAATTTTTCTGATTCGTTATTTATTTTTTCATCACTTAGCCAAACTGCAAGTTTTCCATTTTGTTCACTAACACCTTTAGCTTCTAAAAATTTAATAACAGATTCCTTTTTTTCTTCACCAGCAGTAGAGTTTGGTAATTGAATTAAAACAAGAGGGTTTACTATTGAATTATTTTCTTTATAAAGTTTTGACAACTTTTCTCTTTTGTTATATGCACTTTCCAAAATTAGTGTTTCAGAATCCATCTCATCTTCAAACATTTCTTCAATATTCGGGTTAATCAATATTTCTTTTTTGATCATCTCCTCATTAATTACTTTTATTGGATCAACAGTAACTCTTGCTTGCATATCTCCCATTAAAACAGGTGTAGCACTCATTTCGATAGTTAATTCAGGTGAAATTATTTCATCTCTTATCTCCTGCGCTCGATTTGTTGTTGCACCAGAGTGACTTTCATCAATAATTAAAACGATTTTTCTCCCCAAATCTCTTGTGTTTCTTAAAACTTCAATAAAATTATAAGTTTCTTTATCCTTCATTAGGATATTTTTAAAGTCACCGCTTTCCTTATCTTTATTTCTTATTTTTTCCCAATTTACAAATACAACTTCGTTTTGATTAATGATTTCTCTACTACCAAAGAAATCATTTTCCAGTAAAGAACAGGTCAATACATTATCAATTTCTCTTTTTACACTCTTCATGCTTTGCTTATGAAGATCACCTTTTCCTATACTAACCCACAAAAAGCAAAGATCATGTTCCGTTATTTTTGACAATTCCATAATAAATCTAGACATCATAAATGTCTTACCACTACCAGTAGGCGATTGAAAAACTATTGTTTCATTTCCATGTAAATTAAAATACATTGATGAGTAAGTTAATAATTGGACAACTGCTTCTTCTTGATAATTTTTTAATTCTCTCAACTTTAATCCTCCTTACTCATTTTAATAATTTTTTTATATAAATCTAATATCCTATAAGGAATTGCTTCTATTCTATAATTTTTAACTCTCTTCAATTCTTCTTCATTTACATAATCTCCCAAAGTAAAAATATATAATGCTTTAGGTTCTTCTATTTGAGAAAGTTTTTCTTTGAAATCATCATATTTTTTTCCAAAAATATCAAAATATACGAAGGTGTATTTAGATTTATCGTTATTTGTATAAATGACATATTCCTCATTACGTTCAACTTGAACAAACGTGTCTTCTTTAACGCATAACATTGGCGTACACTTTTCTGTCAAATCATAATATAATTGATCCTTAGTACCAACATTATTAACAAAATTTGTTTTAAAATATTTTAAACTGAAATTTACCCCATCAGAAAATTTTGTTTTATCTATTCTTTCTCCTGTTATAAAGGTTTTCAATCTGGGATATGTTATTTTTTGGCAAATTTCATTTTCATCGTTTGTACACAATATAAACTTTCTATTCCCGCCATCATTTTCGTTTAATTCCAGCACAGCTTGTCCAGTAGTGCCACTACCTGCAAAAAAATCTAAAATTATAGAATTTTTTTTATCCTCTCCATACATGTTTATTAATGTTTTTATTAAGGGAGTATTTTTAGGATACGGGAAATCACTTTTTCCTAATATTGATTCAAGTTGTTTTCTTCCATACTCATTATCTTTAACATCAAACTTTGATGGATCCAAAAATTTATCTGGAACAACATAACCAATCAATCCTTTTTGATATCTAACTGAAAAATACTCTTTATTCTTAACCATCAAAATTGTTCCGTTTTTTAATTCGCTTTCCAAATTTTCTTGCCCCCATTTAGAATTAAACTTAATTCTAAAAGAATTCATGTTTTTGCTATTTTTAACTGAAATTTTATCTAGCAATTCAACTCCAGACTTTTTTAAACCCTCAAGTATTTCACAGCTTTCTTCATTTTGAAAATAGCAAGCATCTATTGGAATAGTCAAAATAGTATTACTATTCCCTCTGTTAGCTAGTGGAGAATCCGCTTCATTAGACTTTCTTCCAAACAGTTTTATATCATTGCTTTTATTTTTACTATAACATATCACATACTCCATGTTATTTCGTATTTTACCTAATGAAGGTGGATTTATAGTTTGAATCCAAGTGAAATTTGTAATAAAATTGTTTTCGCCAAATATTCTATCCATTAATAATTTTAACTGTGCAAACTCATCGTCTCCTATTGATACAAATATAAGCCCATTTTCTTTTAAAAGATCTTTGGCTAATTTTAGCCTTTTGCTCATAAAATTTAGCCATTTGCTATGCCTATATCCATCTTCAAATTCGACAAATTTATCATTATACATAAAATCTTGATTACCAGTATTATATGGAGGATCTATGTAAATTATATCGATTTTCTCTTTATGGGTGTAATTTAATACACTTAAAGAGTGAAAATTATCTCCTTCAATTAATATGTTTTCTTGACTACCCTTATTAATGCTTTTATCTTTCATTTCTTGTAAAATAGGTATTAATTTATCGCAATTTACGACTATACTCTCGGGTTCCTTTTCCTTGTCCCATACTAAGCCATATTTACCATTGCTTTCTTCATTCAATTCTTCAATATATTTTATCAAAGATGGTTTATCCATTTCTTCAAAATTCATTTTTACCTCCTTTTTATAAATTAATCTTCCTTGCTTAATTTTATTAGTTTTTTATACAAATCCAATATTTTATTAGGTATTGCTTCTAACTTATAATTTTTAACATCTTTTAATTCGCTAATATTTACGTAATCGCCAAGTGTAAAAATATACAAGGCTTTTTCTGATTCTTCTTTTATAAGTTTTTCTTTAAACTCTTCATACTTTGTTCCAAATAAATTAAAGTATACGAAAGTATATTTACTTCCGATTTCATTAGAATAAATTACAAATTCATCATTTACTTCTACTTGTTTAAACGTATTTTCTTTTGTACAAAGCATTGGTATACACTTTTCCGTTAGATCATAATATAGTTGATCTCTTGTAAAAACATTTTCGACAAAGTCAGTTTTGAAACACTTTAAGCTACCTTTCATAGGAACGGTTTCGTTATAACCATATATAGAGTTTTTAATTCTTATATAAGTGATTTCTTCAAATATATTTCCTTCATTATTAGTGCATAATATAAATCTTCTTTGACCAGAATCTTCATTATTCAATTGTAATACTGCTTCACCTGTTGTTCCAGATCCAGCAAAAAAATCTAATATTACAGCATCTTTTTTAGGCGAAGAGTTTATTATCCTTTTAATAAGTTTTAAAGGCTT
>JAQVQJ010000125.1 GCA_028701635.1 Clostridia bacterium
ACTAAGGGAAAATTTTTGTGAAAGTATTTATAATAGTGATTGTTGTGAATTAAACCGTCTGTTTTCTTAAAAGGATACATACCTGCATGTTGAACAGTAATTTTATCGGGGAAATATAACAAACTACCACAAATACCGACCGTATCGTCTTTTTCTATCTCCTTAACTAAATCGGATAACCATGTTTTTGATATAACACTAATGTCATCGTTTAAAAGTAAAAAATATTTCCCCGAAGCTTTTTGGGCTATGGTATTTATAGAATTTACAAAACCCATATTTTTATTACCATTGTAAATGCTACAATGAAGATCATTTAGTAGAGTTTTATTATTTAAAATCCAATTCTTAATATCATTTTCTTTAGACGGATTATCGTTCATGATAATTATTTCTTTTGAGACTGTGTCGGGAGTTATCTTAATCGACTCAAGTAGCCTCTGAATATTTCGGATGTTTCCAAATGTTGGAATTAATACACTAACAAGTGGTTTGTCGATAGTCGAAGTAAACAGAACTGTCTTTTTAAAAGAAATTAACTTAATGATATTGCTGGTTCTAAGATTCATGTAATATAATTGCTTGGCTGTTTTTTTTAATGGACTTATAAATTTTTGCAAAAAGGGACTGATATTGCTTAAATGGTTTGTAATATATATTTTTTTAACTCGGTTAAATTTTTGCCAGAGTTTATACGATTTTGCCTCATATATTTGAGTTAATCGATTCTCAAGATTATATTGCTGGTTTTGCAGGGCAAGCAAATCGCTTTTAAGTTTTTGGTTTTCTACAACAATAGATTTAATTTTTTCTGTATTTATTGTCCTCATATCTTGATAGTGTCTTTAAATTTGCAGTAAAGCCTCCATATTTTATAGTATTTTGACGAGGTTAAGACATTTAAGTTGTTTTGGTGAATTGATATTTTTTGATTTACTTCTTCAATTTGTTTAGTTAGGTTTTGGTTTTCGGACTCGTAGTTTGAAACTACTTTATTTATCTCATTGATCTGTTTACTTAGGTTTTGGTTTTCGGACTCGTAGTTTGAAACTACTTTATTTATCTCATTGATCTGTTTACTTAGGTTTTGGTTTTCAGATTGAAGTTTAAAAATTTTTGAGTTTAGATCATTTGTCTCTGAAACAAGTCGTGAAGTTAATTCTAAGATATGTTCTTGCTTGGCTATTTGATCTTTCTGAGTTTCAATCAGTTGCCTTTCAATATAGAGTGCGTTTTCAGAGCCATATTTTTTTAGAATATTTAAATGTTTTTTATACATATAATTCATATTTTCTAATCGCCATTTGTTTGATTCGGTAATCATAGAAGATTCTTTTATACGATAATTAAAGAAAGGTTTTTTGATAACAGTTGAGAAGTAGCCCTTTTCGGCTATACTGACCCAAAAATCCCAATCTTCATAGCCGTGGATCATGTTTTCATCATACCCTCCGACTTCTTGCCAGCATTTTTTTCTAAAAAGTGCAGAAGAGACATTGGTGTTTTCGGCGAGACAAGTTTTTATATTAATAGGAAGGTTTTTTCTTATACCTTCTTGAAAACCAAATAGTCTTGACCAGGAAGAACAAAAACCGAGCGATTTATCTTTTATTAATGGTTCAATAACCGTTTGAACATATTCTGGTTCCAAAATATCATCAGAGTCTAGACAACAAACAAATTCACCTTTTGATATTTTTATCCCAGTATTGCGTGCATTTGGCAATTTACCATTTTTTTGATCTATAAATATAATCTTTTTTTTATATAATTTTTTTAATTTGTTTAATACTTCAATTGAATGACTATCATCAGATCCGTCGTTAACTAAAACGATCTCTATATTGGTGTATGTTTGATTTATAGCACTACTGACAGCTTCTTCTAAATATTCCCCTTGGTTGTAGTATGCAATGACGATACTTACTAAAGGTTTAGTCTTATTGGCCATGTTTTAGTATATTATACTTATATTCAGATGAATATATCCGTATTAAAAAATATTTTTGGTAATCAAAATAAAGATAAAAATTTTGAAGATAAATATAAAGTTGCTGCATTTATTGTTAACTATAATATGCCCGAAAGAGCTGATAAATTGGCGCATTATATAAAAAAAACAATTAACTGGCCAGTGGATGTATATTTAGTAGATAATGGGTCCGATATTTCAAAACCTGCAAAAAATACGAATGTTTTATTAAAAAAAAACGTTCAGACATGTAATGGCTGGCTAGAAGGATTGAAGGCGGCAGATAAAAGTGGTAGAAAATATTTTGCTTATTGGTTTCTTATTACTAGTGCGAGATTTATTGGCGGTGATCCGTTGAAATCGATGATAGAAGTATTGATAGATGATAAAAATGCTGTAGGAGTACATCCTTCTTTGACCCCTGAAAGTACAACAGCATGGAATCATTTGATTAACCGTAAGACAATGAAAATTAGAAGAACCTGGATGATTGATAATATTGCATCTCTTTATCGAGCATCGTGGTTTAACGAAATTGGAAGATTTGATCGAAAGATGATATATGCTTGGGGAATAGATTTAGAGACATGTTATTTAGCCAGGAAACAAAACAAGTCTATCTGGATAGATGATAAAGTTATGGTCGAAAAAGTAACCGACATAGGTTATAAAATGAATAGAATGAATATGACATCGAACGAAAGATCAACTCGGGCTGAACAAAATATGAGAGAAATACTTGAGGAAAAATATGGTGCCAACTATTGGGATCTTATGATAAATGATTATGTAAAAGAAGAGTGGAGATAAATTTTAAATTAATCTAAATATCTTATTAATTTCGTTGGCCTTTTTTTCAGAAAAAATACACTCATAGCCAGATGATGAAATTATTTCTTCAATTACTTTTTGTGATGAGCCAAATTGCGAAATATATAGGGGGTGAATTTCCAGAAATATTATTCGGGGAGAAAAAATTTTATTAAATACCAATGTTTTCCATTTTTTATTAAAAATAAATGATTCAGCACCTTCAATATCAACTTTTAGTATGTCAACTTGTGCAATTTTCTGAGAGGAAATTAATTCTGAAAATTTGTACCCTTGGACAGATGTAATGTTATTAAATTTTCTATCTGAAGGTAGGGTATCAACTAGTACAGAAAGTCTCGGTGACCAGCCATGTTCTTCGTTGTTGGCCAATGATACTTTAGTATTTTTTTTTGAGATGGCACATGACAATATATAAACGTTTTTTAAATGATTTAGTCCAATATTGTCGAAAATAATTTCTTGACTATATCTGTCAGGTTCAACAACAATTACCTTACCTCTTTTTGCTTTTAGACCACCAAAAATAGTGAATAATCCATGAAAACCTCCACAATCTAGAATTGTATCAGTCTGTCTAATATTTTTTACGAAATTTTGAAAATAGTTTGATTCACCGCCCCTTGCTATAAAATATTGTTCTTCTTGGTTTGTATTTGCTCGAAATATTGCCTTGGTACCATTAACTTCAATTTTTATTTTATCCATTTGAATATTTTTGAATAGCTTCGGTTGGATCACCATCGAAGAGGATCTGGTGGTGGTTGAGATAGATAACTCTTTCACAAAAATTTTCGACTTTATCTAGAGCATGGGAGACAAAGACAGTCGTGATGTGCTCGGCCGCCTTGAATTCCTCCATTCTTTTGAAGCATTTGGCCTGAAAGTCGGTGTCACCCACGGCTAGGATTTCATCAACAAGAAGTATCTCAGGATTGACATGGATGGCGATGGAGAAGGCCAGACGCATGTACATGCCTGAGGAATAGTGCTTGATGG
>JAQVQJ010000126.1 GCA_028701635.1 Clostridia bacterium
AGTGGAGACCCAGTTACAAGAATTCCAATAGGAATTATAGGCGATGCAATTTTATATGCAGAATGGGAAATATTAACATTTAATGTTGAATTTTTAGACTTTTTTGGAAGTAATTTATCTTCACAAGTAGTTGATTATGGCGATCCTGTTATTCAGCCTAATGACCCTATAAAAGGCCTATGTACATTTGATGGTTGGTATCTTGATACAGAATATATTAATGAATATGATTTTGAAATCCCCGTAATTCAAGATTATATTATATATGCTAAATTTTCAGTAGAAGTCACCTTAAATATTGAAGACTCAGCACAGTCAGTTACATTAACATTAGGAGATATTTTAGATAATCTTTCAACAATTGAATCAACAAAAACTGGCTATTCAATTGGAAGTTGGAATTACATAGAAGGAAATGAAACTTTTACCGAAGAAAGTGAATTAGATTTTAGTCAATCAATTACATTTGAAGCTGTATTTGAACCAAATACATATCTTATAAATTTTGATTTGAATTATGAAGGGAACGAAGATGTAATAGACTCACAAGAAGTAGTTTATGATGGAGAGTTTGGTGAACTTCCAGAAGTTACAAGAAGAGGCTGTATATTCCTTGGCTGGTACTATGAAGAAACACTTGTTGAATCAACAGATATTTTCCAAATAACAAATGATATAACCTTAACAGCAGAATGGGAGATAATTCCAGTAGACTTGACTTGGGTTTACATTGGATCGGCTGTCGCTGGATTTTTTGTAATTTTGTTTATAACCCTTGTATTTAAAAAGATAATAAAATCTAGAAAATATCAAAGACTAAGAGAAAAAAATACAGAGTTCCTAAAAAATAGAAATCTTTTCAAATAGGATTTTATTATATTTGACAGTATAAAAAAGTGAAATTTAATTTAAATGACAAGAAATAAAAAAGTTGTTAAATAAAAACACAAAATCTCTTGCAATTTATTTTTCTTTGTGTTAATATTGTAAAGTAAAAGGGCTTTACATGAGAGATAATATAGAGAAAACTATTTTATTTGGAGAACTCTTCGCTTTGTATGGCAAGCTTTTAAGTTCTACGCAAGAAAGTGTTATGAAAGATTACTACGACAATGATTTAACACTAACAGAGATTGCAGAGAATGGTCAAATTTCCAGACAAGCAGTTTATGATGCAGTTGTTAAAGCACAAAAGAATCTTTTGGAGATTGAAGAAAAAGTCGGAGCTTATGCTAAAATTAAAAAATTGAAAAATAAGTAAAAACCGAAATGGTTATTTAATAGGATTTTAAATTTAAGCAAGATAGAAAAAGAAAGAAAAATGTTTCAAAAAGGAGTAAAAATGGCGATATTTGCAAATTTGAGTGAAAAACTTAATCATGCTTTTAGCAAAATTTTTAATCGTGGAAAATTAACTGAACTTGAAATTAAAGATGCAATGAGAGAAGTAAAAATGGCTTTACTCGAAGCAGATGTTAATTATTTAGTTGTTAAAGATTTTGTTGCAAAAGTTTCCGAAAAAGCAATTGGTGATGAAGTTTTAAAGAGTTTAACTCCAGCTCAACAAGTTATTAAAATTGTTAAAGATGAATTAATTTCGTTGATGGGTAGTACAAACCAAAAACTTGAAATTAGCCCAAAGCCACCAACAATTATTATGATGTGTGGACTTCAAGGTGCAGGTAAAACCACAATGTGCGGAAAACTTGCTTATTACTTAAAGAAGTCGGGTAAAAAGCCACTTTTAGTTGCTTGTGATATTTATAGACCAGCTGCCATAAATCAATTACAAGTTGTTGGAAAACAGGCAGGAGCACAAGTTTTCGAAAAAGGAACTGCGAACCCTGTAAAGACTGCAAAGGAATCAATAGATTTTGCAATAAAACAAGGCTTCGACACAATCATTATTGACACCGCTGGGCGACTTCATATTGATGATGTTTTAATGAAAGAATTAGAAAATATCAAAAAAGAAGTAAAACCAACTGAAATACTTTTAACAGTTGATGCTATGATTGGACAAGATTCAGTAAACACAGCGGAAGAATTTAATAAAAGACTTGAAATCACAGGTGTTATTTTAACAAAATTAGATGGCGATACTCGTGGTGGTGCTGCGCTTTCAATAAAGGCAATAACAGGAAAACCTATTAAATTTAGTGGTATTGGTGAAAAGATAGGGGATATTGAACCTTTCTATCCAGACAGAATTGCAAGTAGAATTTTAGGAATGGGGGATGTCTTAACCCTTATTGAAAAAGCACAAGAAAATGTTACAGAAGAACAAGCAAGAGAAATGGAAAAGAAATTTAGACAAAATAGTTTTAATTTTGAAGATTATTTGGTTCAAATGGAAAATCTTAAAAAAATGGGAAATATCAATGACATAGTTGGAATGATTCCCGGACTTTCTTCAAAACTTAAAGGTATGCCAAATATAGATGAAAAGCAAATAGCTAAACAAAAAGCAATTATACAATCAATGACAGTAAAGGAACGCAAAAATCCTGATTTAATAAAGGCAGGGCAGAGAAAGCGAATTGCAACAGGAAGTGGAGTAAATATACAAGATGTAAATCAACTTTTGAAACAATTTGAACAAAGTAAAGAGATGATGAAACAGCTTAAAAACAAAAGAGGATTCGGTGGTCTACTAGGTAGAAAATAGCAAGACACAAAAAGATGAAAATTCCCTCGTCATTGCGAGGAGCATAAGCGACGTGGCAATCAAACTCCAGAGAAAAAGATGAGATTTCTCCACTCCGCTTCGCTTCGGTCGAAATGACACAACAAATTAACAGAGGTATTTAGTCGTAAAGACTTAATATATATACAAAATTTAAATAGGAGGATAAAAGTATGGCAGTTAAAATTCGTTTAACAAGATTGGGAGATAAAAAAGCACCTTTCTATCGTGTTATTGTTGCTGATTCTCGTTCACCACGTGATGGCAGATTTATTGACACAATAGGAACTTATAATCCATTGACTGATCCAGCAGAAGTTAAGATTGATGCAGAAAAAGCAAAAAAATGGCTTAATGATGGAGCACAACCAACAGATACAGCAAGAGCATTGTTAGTAAAAGCTGGAATCATTGAAAAGAAATAAGGAGAGAAAATGAAAGAATTGGTTGAATATGTAGTAAAAGCTCTCTGTGAATATCCAGATGAGGTTGAAGTTAAAATAGATAAAGATGGTTCGGCAGAAATAATAAGAATTTCTGTTGTTTCGACTGACATGGGTAAAGTTATAGGGAGAAATGGTAAGATTGCTACAGGTATTAGGAACATTGTAAATTCCTTATCTAGTAAACAACATAAAAGATATATAGTTAAAATCGAAGAAAAGCAATAAAAAAAGCAGTGATGCATCGTTTCTGGCATTAATTTTGCAGAGTCATTTACGTTTGAGTAAACTCCTCTGTAAAAATAATGCCGAGCCTTGCCTGACTGCTTTTTTCATTACTTTCGAAATCTAGCCTCGCCTGATGGCTATTTTTTTATTTCTTTATTATTTATCAGTCAATTTCCTTGCCAAATTTGAAAATTTAATTTAATCTATATTGTAAGAGGTTTTAATGATAAAAATTGGTGTTATTGCAAAACCGCAAGGCATTAAAGGAGAGGTAAAACTTTTCCCAGATGACAAGGCGGAAAGATATTTAGAATTAAAAAGTGTTTTTATAGATAATTTGGAAATGAAAATAAACTCAATTTTTGCAAGAGATGGATTTTTGTATGTCAAATTTAATGATATTGATGATAGAAATGCTGCTGAATTATTAAGAGGTAAAGAAG
>JAQVQJ010000127.1 GCA_028701635.1 Clostridia bacterium
GCGATGGTTGTATCCAATGTCAAATTTTGATTGATGATGATTCTGGTAGTTACAACGAAGATTTGGATGAACTAAAAAAACTTAATAACTGCCCACTAAAATCACTTAACCAGCACGACGCAGAAGTTCGCAATAAAGTCATCGATGAGTTGTTGGAGTGGGCTGATAGTAAAATGATGGATTGGATAAATAGTCCTAAGTATAGAGAACCACATTTTAGAGGCACAAGAATAATACATTATTATGATTTACAGCAAAAACTAACCGAGTTGAAAGGAGAATAATATGAAAGAATATAATAAAATTGAAACATTATTTGAAAGAGATGAAAAAACAAAAAAGTTAATAATTGGAAAATTTAGAAGCCCAGAGATTGAATTTTTGAAAGACAATATTTGGCAATTTACCGAAAAAGTAGATGGTACAAACATCCGTGTCTTTTGGGACGGACATTCAGTTGTTTTTGCTGGCAGAACTGATAAAGCAGAAATTCCAGCACATTTAATGAATAAATTAGATGAATTGTTTGGTGGAGAAATAAATGCACAAATGTTTGAGCAAAAGTTTGGTGAGACACAAGTAGAATTATTTGGCGAAGGATATGGCATTAAAATACAAAATGGTGGACTTTATAGAGATGATGTTGATTTTATATTATTTGATGTAATCATAAGTGATAATTATCAAACAAGAGAAAGTGTCGAAGATATTGCAAAATACTTCAATATTGACATAGTACCAATACTTCTAGAAGGAACTTTACTGCAAGGTTTAGATTATGTTTTTAATAATAGAAAGTCTATTGTTGCTAAAAACGGTGCTGAAATTGAAGGTTTGGTCGGAAGACCTAAACTTGAACTACAAACAAGAAATGGGAAAAGAATTATTGTAAAAATAAAATACAAAGATTTTAATTAGGAGAATGATATGAAAATTGAAGATGCAATCGAAATACAAAAGGCTTGGGGAACGTTAAAAAGTGGGCGGTTTACAAAAAAAATATTAATTAGCATTAAGCCTGAATGGGTAGAGAAGATATTGAATGGCAAAAAGACAATAGAAATTCGCAAGACAATGCCAAAGTGCGAGTTACCTATAAAGGTTTATATTTACTGCACTAAAATTAAAGACAAAAAGCATTACACTGATGAGATAGATATTCCTTTAATAACTAAAAAATGGATGGGGAATGGCAAAGTCGTTGCAGAGTTTACTTTGAATAAAGTTGAAAAAATAAAGTTTGATACACCTATGAATTTTAATTCATTTAATGGTGGGTTCGGATTAACTGATACAAGATATAATTTTAATCTAAATAAGTCTTGTTTAACAGAAAATGAGTTATTTGAATATTTGGGAGAACCAACTCAAATTAAGGGTGAGTATCATTTAACTTATGAATTAAATGGTTATGCTTGGCACATTGATGGCTTAAAAATATATGATGAACCAAGAGATTTGGAGGAATTTTTTTTAATAAAAGAGTGTGAACCAGTAAATAATTTTTATGGCGAAAAACAAACTTGGGAGCAACGACACAAAAGGTGCATAGCAAGTTCAAGGGGTATACCAATCGAATGCTTGGGGTGTAAAAATTTAGTGGCTGGAAATGATTATTTGGATGAGAAAAGCGGAGTTATGTTATTTGATTACTCTTGCAAAACTAATCATCATAAACCATTAAAAAAAGCACCAAGCGGTTTTTGCTATGTGGAGGAAGTATGATAGCATATGTTTGTAATAAATGTAAAAAGTCTATTGATTTGTCAAAAAAATGTATTCATTTGCATATAAGTTGTGGAGAACAAGCAATAACAAGTGTTGGGAAATTTGGAGATTGTTGGGACGCAGACCTTTGCGAAGATTGTGCTGTTCAACTTTTGCCATATATAGATGATTACTATTATGGCGGAAATGAATATTTAAAAGCAGAAATTGAAAAATATAAACAAGAATGTTCTTCTAAAAATATAAATGAATTTGATTTTTCTGTTCGAGTTTATACTTGCTTAAAAAGAGCACATATTGAAACAGAGAATGAACTATTAAACTGTTCTTTAAGTGAATTAAAAGAAATAAAAAATATGGGTAAAAAAATGATGATTGAGGTTATAGAAAAGTTATTTTAAAAGTGGAGGAGTAAAAAATGCGTGAAATTTTATTTAAAGCAAAACGAATAGATAATGGAGAATGGGTTGAGGGGTATGTAGTTGATGACTTTTTAGCACTCACCGATAGGATGTATATTGTGGAAAAAGGGAAAACCACTTATCAGATTAATGCCAAAACACTATCACAATACACAGGACTTAAAGACAAAAACGGTAAGATGATTTTTGAGAATGATATTTTAGATTATTGGGAAATTGGAATCGAAAACATAAAACAAAGATTAAAAGTATTTTTTGAAAATGGTCAATTTGTAGTAGCCCATTATGCAATAAATTTATTAAATAGTAGAAATATGAGCAGTGAAATCATAGGAAACATATTCGACAACAAAAACTTAATAGGAGAGTAATATGCAAATTGGAATGTTTGAAAGTAAAAATGAATATGAAATAACAAAACCGATAAGGTTGATTGAATTGTTTGGTGGTATAGGTTGTCAGGCGAAAGCCCTAGAAAATTTAGGTATAGATTTTGAGCATTATAAACTATGCGATTTTGACAAATATGCAGTACAAAGTTATAATGCGATACATAATACTAATTTTGTGCCAAGCGATATAACACAAATTAAATCGGAAGATTTAGGAATTGTAGAAACCGATAAATACGATTATATAATGACTTACTCGTTCCCGTGCCAGTCGCTTTCGTTGGCTGGCAAACAAGATGGTATGGCACGAGATAGTGGTACTCGCAGTGGATTGCTTTGGGAAGTGGAAAGATTACTTAAAGAATGCCACGAATTGCCACAAGTATTGCTTATGGAAAATGTGCCACAAGTACACGGAAAAAAGAACATTGATAATTTTAACGAGTGGTGTGAGTTTTTGGAAGGTTTGGGTTATAAAAATTATTGGCAAGATTTGAATGCAAAACATTACGGACTTCCACAAAATAGAAACCGAACTTTTATGATTAGTTTACTTGGAGATTATAAATATGATTTTCCAACACCATTTGAACTTAAATTAAGATTGAAAGATATGCTGGAAGAAAATGTTGATGAGAAATATTATTTGAGTGAAAAAATGATTAAATATATTATTGCTGATAATAAAAAATGGACTGGAAACAATGATAAAAGTTTAATAAATAAAACGATAGCAAGTACAATAAACACAGGAGAGGGCAGTCGCAAATGTGATGCAAGTAATTATATTTGTAATGAATTATCAGAAAATATAAACCTAAAAACACAATTATGCAACGAACTTATACAAAGTGGCAAAGTAAAACAAAATGATGTTATCAGACACTCATATTCAACAAGTAGAATGAATAAATTTTACATACAAAATAATGAGAATAATAATCTTTCACCGACATTAGGCACCCGTTGTGATTGTTTGGGCGTGGTTGTAATTGACGGAATAGAATACCGAATACGAAAACTAACCCCCAAAGAATGCTGGCGTTTAATGGGATTGAGTGATGAAGATTTTGATAAAGCGAGTAAAAAAATATATTCAACATATAAAATAATGGAGAAAAATGCAAAATGGAATGTTGTGAAATTAAAGGATGTAATAGACCAGTACAAACTAGAAAATATGGAAACTTATGTCTCTTGCA
>JAQVQJ010000128.1 GCA_028701635.1 Clostridia bacterium
AAATTATTTTAAGATAATTATCTTGTGTATAAAATGTAATAATATAAAAAAATTTTAACTAAATTTTAGTTAAAATTAACAAATATTCTAATTTAAATTAATGATTTTCATTTTCACAATATAAAATGTAAAATGTCTACAATTACAACAAAGCCAAGTAAGAAAATTAATCCACACATATTGATCATGCCCTGAACTTTTTGATTTATAGGCTTTTTTCTTATCCACTCAACGCCTGTAAAAACCATTTGTGCTCCATCGAGAGCAGGAAATGGTAAAAGATTAAACATTGCAAGATTGGCAGAAATTAATGGCAGTAAAACAAACAAATTAACAATTGATGTTTGAGTGCTTGTCACTATAAAACTTATTGTTGCGACTGGCCCTCCAATTTGACTTAATGGAATTTGGAAAGTAATCAACATCCAAAGAGCTTTTAATACAACCCATGCCATCATTACAGCAAGAATAAAGGCTTGCCCTAAAGCCTCCCAAAAAGACCTTGCGTGAAGCCCATAAGCAGGAAATGAATAGACTGGATTATCGCCTATATAATAATAAATTTCTGTGTTTGTAGTTTCAGCTATTTCGTTTTCGTCGTAAACACCAGAAGAAAGAAGAACGTAAACAATATTCCCTTCATCATCTTCAAAAACTGAAATCCCTTCTTTAAAGTTTCCACCTGTGTCATATATTTCATCGTTTTCTGTATTACTATACTCTTCTTCTGTAAACATTTTATTAGTATCTAGCGCATATTGAAGACCAGAAATTGGGTCATCATAGAGAATTATATTTGAGTTTAATTTATGTTGAAGATATAGACCATCGACAACTACCATTTCATTCTTTCCCGTTTCAGTATTTAATCTTTTTACTGTAAGTGAAAATTCTTCACCTTCATCTAATCTTTTCAATAACTCATTCATTGAGCCATTTGTAGCAAAATTAACATCAGTGCCATCAACCTGATATATGGCATCTCCGTCGTATAATTTATCTTGATAAATTGTTGGATTACCTTTGATTTGCATAATATCAAAACCAAAAGCAACGAGAAGAACAAAACAGAAAATTATTGCAGATAAAAAGTTAAAAAACGCACCACTAAACAAAACAATCATTCTCTTCCAAGGCTTTTGATTATTGAATGCTTGAGGATTTTTTTTATCCCCTGCCTCATTTTCGCCTTCGAAGGCACAGTATCCCCCTATTGGAAAAATTCTTATTGAAAACTTCTCTCCATTTTTATTTGTTTTAGAGTAAATTGCCTTACCAAAACCAATAGAAAATTCATTTATTTTAAACTTCAATATTTTACCGGCTGTATAATGACCTAATTCGTGTATTAAAATCATTAATAAAAAAACTAGTATAGCCACGACTATATAAACAACTGTCATTATGTTAAAAATTCCAAGCATACTTAAATTCAAAGGTTCTCCTAGTAAGTAAAATATTCACTCTACAATACGATTATTAAAATTAAATAAATAAACACAAATGGTGCACAAAAAATATGGCTATCTAATCTATCTAAAAAGCCTCCATGACCCGGAAAAATATGTCCGCTGTCTTTAACTTTTGCCTTTCTTTTTAAGAACGATTCAAATATATCTCCCATTTGACTAATTATTGACCCGAAAAAGCCTAATAAAACAAAATGATATGATTTAATTCCCAAAAACGCAAAACCAGAACCTATAACTCCAAAAGCATTAAAAACATAATATAAAGCTCCTAGAATTATACTAGATAGAACTACCCCGCAGATTGCGCCCGATACTGTTTTGTTTGGGCTAATATTGGGACATAACTTTGGACCTTTTATTGCACTTCCACACAACATTGCAGAAGAATCAGTTATGATTGGTATTAAAAACACTACAATCAATGCTAACCAAGATAAATTACCAGTAAAAGAATTAATTCCTGTTAATGGTATAAGATCAATTCTATTTAACAGCATTAATCCTAAAAGAAAAGTAGTTGGGTAGATTAACGAAAGTAATGTCTTTAATGCAGCCTTAAAGCACCCTTTTGCCCTAGATAATTTATTTTTTTCTAAATATTTTAAAAATCCTTTATCTTTAACAAATAAAAGCGTAACAAAAGTTACCAAAAACGCAAATAATAGCAAAGATAATTGAATAACTATGTAGTAAGAATAACTTAAATTAAATGAGAAAAAGAAAACATGCCCAGCAAACATCAAAGAAGGATACAAACCTGTTGCCAAATGAGAAATATAATTTCCTGACTTCTCCATTAACTTTGCAAATTCCAGCGAGGCAAAAATTGCCAATATACCAACAAAAAGATCAAATATATAAATACCATAATTATTTATAAGCCTAAGAGAAAATGCTCCCCCCAAGATAAACAACAATAATGAAGCAGTTATTAATCTTTTTTTCATATCATTAGTTCCTTTTTAAACTTTGCCAAATCTTCTATTTCTCTTTTGGTATACTTTTAATGCTTTTTTTAAATATCTTTCATTAAAACTAGGCCAGAATACTTTAGGGAAATAAAGTTCGGCGTAAGCTATTTGATAAAGCATAAAATTACTTATTCGGTTTTCTCCGCTGGTTCTTATAACAAAGTCTAATGGAGGTAAATCTTTAGTATATAAATAATTTTCAAACTCTTCACTACTAATCTTATCTCTTTTCTCTTTTAAAATCAAATTAATTGCACGCAATATTTCATCTCTTCCACCATAATTTATAGCAATATTAACTATCATTCCCTTGTTATTTTTTGTACTTTCTATCCCTTTTTCAATACTTCTTCTTAAATTTTCGCTTAATGGAGAAATATCTCCCATTACCATTAGTTTTAAATCTTTCTCATTAAATTCATTTTTATTATCATCTAAAAAGTTCTCCACGATCTTGAAAATTCCATCAACTTCTTCTTTAGACCTTTTCCAATTTTCAGTTGAAAAAGCAAAAAAAGATATAACTTTTATGCCCATATCTTTTGCAGCAATAATAGTTTTTTTAATCGCTTGTATGCCCCTCTCATGTCCACTTAAACGAGGAAGTCTTCTTTTTTTTGCCCATCTACCATTACCATCTAAAATTATGCCAACGTGGGCAGGTATATTTTTTATCATTTTCTTCTCTTTAAATTTTCTTAAATTTTTTATCCTGGATTTTAATTTACTAAACAAAAGTTTATATTTCCATTATTTCTTTTTCTTTTGATTCACAAAGACTTTCAATCTGTTCATTAAAACTATCAACTATTTTTTGAACTTCTTTCTCAATTCCAGCAAGTTCATCTTCTGTTAATTCTCCATCTTTTTTCATCTGTTTAAAAAGGTCTAAACAATCTCGTCTAGTTGATCTTATAGATATTTTAGCATTTTCGGCAAGAGTTTTAACGGCTTTTACAATATCTTTTCTTCTTTCTTCCGTCAATGATGGGAAAATTAAACGAATAACTTTTCCATCGTCCATAGGATTAACCCCTAAATCAGCTACGGTAATTGCTTTAGCAACATTTTTTAATTGTGATTGATCCCATACATTAATAAGTAAAACTCTTGCTTCTGGAACAGAAATATTTGCCATTTGATTAATTGGAGTCATAGTACCATAATAGTCAACTGTTACCTTGTCTAAAATATGTGGATTTGCTCTCCCCGCTCTCAATGTAAGATATTCATTTTTTAGAAAAGATATTGTTTTAAACATATCTTCTTTGCTTGATTCCATTAAAT
>JAQVQJ010000129.1 GCA_028701635.1 Clostridia bacterium
TTCAACCGGCGACGAAAGAGGGTTACACATTTGAAGGCTGGTATGATAACGCTGAATTTACGGAAAATACAGTAACACAAATTATAGCCGGAAGTATGGGAAATAAGACTATTTATGCAAAATGGAAAATTAAAACATATACAATTACTTATGTTTTAAATGGTGGAATAAATAATGAAAGTAATTTAACTACTTATAATGTTGAAACATCAACTATAACACTACAACCACTTACAAGAACTGGATACACGTTTGAAGGTTGGTATGATAATGCAGATTTTAGCGGTGATGAGATTAGCGAAATTTTAACAGGCAGTACAGGAGATAAAACATTCTATGCAAAATGGGAAATAAGTGCTTATGCTATAATATTTGAACCAAATGGTGGAACAGGAATTATGGAACCACAGGAATTTAGCTATGGAATAGAAGAATCGCTAAATGTAAATACATTTACAAGATTAGGTTATACATTTGAAGGGTGGGCAGCAAGTGAGGCAAGAGCAAATGATGGGATAGTAGATTATGTAGACGAAGATAATTATACAATTGGAGAGTCAAATGTAACGTTATACGCAGTTTGGACAATCAATGTTTATACCATTACATATAATTTAAATGACGGAGTGAATGATGAAAATAATCCAGATACATACAATGTAGAAACAGAAACAATAACATTATTGCCATCTAGTAAAATAGGTTATACTTTTGATGGTTGGTATGATAGCGAAGATTTTAATGGGATTGAAGTTACTCAAATTCCAACAGGTAGTACGGAAGATAAAGTTTTTTATGCAAAATGGATTATAGCTGTTTATTCTATTACTTATAACTTAGATGGTGGAACAAACGATTTAAGCAATCCAGAAAGTTATACAATAGAAACAGAAACAATACAATTACAAGATCCTTCAAAAATTGGATATACATTTGGTGGTTGGTATGATAATACTGAATTTACAGATACACCAATTACACAAATAGAAATGGGCAGTACTGAAGATAAAATTTTCTACGCTTTTTGGATAATTGACATATACGCAATAACATATAACTTAAATGGTGGAATAAATGATGAAAATAACCCAGAAACATACAGCATTGAAACATCAACGATAACTTTACAACCTGCTATGAAAACGGGATACTCTTTTGTAGGTTGGTATGATAATGCTGAATTTAGCGGTGATGAGCTTAGCCAAATTCCAACAGGCAGTACAGGAGATAGAACTTTTTATGCTAAGTGGATGATAACTATTTATACAATTGCATACCATTTAGATAATGGAATAAACGATGAAAACAACCCAGAAACTTATACAGTCGAATCTGAAACAATAATTTTACAACCTGCAACAAAGATTGGATATGCTTTCCTTGGCTGGAATGATGATCCTGAATTTAATGGAAATGTTATTAGTCAAATACCAGCAGGAAGCGCAGGGGACTTGATTTTATATGCAAATTGGATATTAACCTTTGATATTGATTTCTTTGATTATGATGGTAGCAGTCTAGGAATAGCATCACAAAGGAAGAATGAAGGAGAATTAGTTGATAGACCAATTGACCCTACAAAAGGGGAATGTATTTTTGATGGTTGGTATACTGATATGTACTTTACAGATGAGTACGATTTTGATACCCCTGTAACTCAAGATTTATCTTTATATAGTAAATTCTTAGTGACAGTAATATTTAAGGTAGATAACTCAATAGAATCAAGAGTGTTAATATTAAGTGATGTATTAAGTACCGCATTTACTTTTAATCCTTCAAAAATAGGATATTCTTTTGAAAATTGGGTCTATTTAGAAAAAAATGAAGTATTAACTGAAGAAACAGGGTTAGATTTTAATCTTCCTATTACATTAGAAGCTATGTTAACGCCAAATGTTTATACTATAAATTTTGATTTAAGCTATGAAGATAGTGACGAGGTAGATGAAAAAGAGGTAGTCTTTGATTCTGTCTTTGGTGAACTTCCTGAACCAAAAAGAAGGGGATATACATTTGAAGGTTGGTATTATGGAATTGATTTGATTGAAAATTCTGATATTTTCCGAGTTCCTAGCGATATTACACTTGAAGCTCGCTGGGAATTAATTAGTGTAGATTTTGCTTGGATTTATATTGCTTCTGCTAGTATAGTTGCTCTTATAATAATATTTATGGCAGTTTTACTTAAAAAGAAAAACGCAAATAAAAGATATGAAAGACCAATTTATACACGTATTGATAGAGAATAAAAAAGCCTCAAAAATGAGGCTTTAATAGTGGACAATAGAGGTTGAGTCACTCTCTCTTTCCACATCAATGAAATACTTTAATAACTGAGTTAATCGCTAGAATAATAAAAATAATTTTGTTAAAGTCGGTTCAATTTGTTATTGTCTTTTACATTATAATTTTATTATTATTAGGTCTGCTTGCACACTTGATGTTCCCAAGGAAACTGAAGTTCCTGTTCTATTTACAAGTGAAAGTGTGGCCGGAGTTGTAGTTATATTAAACAGGGCTTGTCCATTTAGTTGTAATGTTATTAGAGGCGTTACAGATGATGCTGCGATTGAAGTCGCTCCTGACTCAGCAGCAAATATTATATTTGTTGATTCTTCAGCCCCATCGGCATTTGTCCACCATGAAACATAATAGACGCCTCTTTCGTTTATTGTAAATACACCAGTTGAACTATCATAGGTAATTGCATTATTTGTTGTTGCGTTTAAAATTGTTGTGCCATAGATAACATTAGCACCGTCTGCTATTACTTCTCCACTTGAACCTTGTAATTGTACCTGAAAAGCATTTACTATATTAGGAAAATTGTTATGAACCACCCAACAATTGTCTTTTCTATCTTTTCTTGTGCAACAATTATCCTCATGTTTTGAACAAGAAAAATTACTATTTTTTCCTTCACATTTTACATCATTTAAATTATTAAAAATCATTTCCCCTCCTTTGTTTTCAATTCATATTATGTAAAAAATACCAATTATGTGTATGAAAAAAATAAGCTACTCGCTTTTTATAGCTAAATAATAAAAAACTTTAAATATAAACTATATATTAATTTGGATTAATTTATTGTCAATTTGATCGCAAGAAGTTAAGTAATAGGGGATACCATTTATTTTTATTAATTTTTCACTACGTGAAGTTTTTCCATGAAGATGACCATAAATAACAGCATCAACAGAGTACTTTTTAAACAATTTTGTAAACTCACTTTCTTGAAATCGAGAATTAAAAGGTGGAAAATGGATTAAGCAGATTATTTTGGCGTCATTATTTAGGTTTTCTTGTTCTTTTTTAGCGCTTTGAAGCGAAAGCTCCAATCTTAAAACTTCGCGTTTAAATATCTTTTCGTTTTCGTTGGATTGTATTTTTTCAGGTACTTGCCACCCACGAGTGCCACAAAATATATATTCTCCTATGGTTACATGATCATTTTGTAGTGCGTAGAAGTTTTCGTTTAATAAACTACGAACCGCAGAAATGCTTTTCCACCAGTAGTCGTGATTTCCGCGAATCATTATTTTTTTTCCTGGCAATTTTGAGATTAAATCAATATCAGGTTTAGCATCTTCAAATCTCATTGCCCAACTTATATCTCCACCAATAAGAACAACATCATTTTCAGTAACTTTTTCTTTCCAATCCGTGATTATTGTATCAATATAATTATCCCAAACAGGTCCAAAGATATTCATTGG
>JAQVQJ010000014.1 GCA_028701635.1 Clostridia bacterium
AATTTTAGCATACAAACTGGAAGAAGAAATGATATCATATAATATTTCTGCCTCTATTTCTTGAGAGTATGCAAAATCAAGGTTGTATTTATTTAAAATATCATTAAAGAAATTTTCCTCATTTGCTAAAACCGTAAAAAGTTGAATCGGGTATTGATAAATTTCAGTTGATTTTTGAGAGTTATCACGATATGCTGTAATTATCTCGTCAGTGCTAAAATTACAGCCTGTCAATCGTTCCGCAAACTCTACTACTCTATTATTACTTGCAAGACTACCATCCCCCAAAGTTGCAGACGTTAGAATAAATTGAGGTTTCTTTTCTACATTTATCCTACCTTTTAACCTTCCCATTAAAAATGCAGTTTCAATACCAGTTGCCCCAGAATAAACGTGTGCCTCGTCCAAAACGACAAACTTAAAATTAGAATTACTGAATATTGAATCATCTCCTGGTCGAAAAAGCATGTGTTCCAACATTGCATAGTTTGTAAACAAAATATGGGGAGGGTGTTCTTTCATCCTTTCACGAGAAAGTTCCTCATTAGGAAGACTCTCTCTTAATTCCGGATATTTCTCGTTGTCATACATTGCTTTATAAAGCTTTTTCGCAGCCTCTTCTTCATGCAGTGTTCCGCCATTATAAACTCCAAAACGGATATCAGGGTATGCCATCAAAATTTCACGTAGTCCTTTAATTTGGTCGTTCGCCAAAGCATTCATGGGGTAAATAAAAATTGCCCTAACTCCATCATTCAGTTGCCCTTCTTTCTTTTCTCGGAGCAATTCGTTGATGACAGGTATTAAAAAGCAATTTGTTTTACCACTTCCTGTCCCTGTTGATACTACAACATTTTTTCCTGAAACAATTTTCTCAACTGCTTTTTCCTGATGCAAATACAAAGGTCGGGAAATAGGAAGTTTTGGTGGGTATTTTTTATTTCTTTCTAAATCTGTAAAAAGTGGCGATAATGTTCCGTTTTTAATCAATTCTTCAATTGATTTTCCAGACTTGAATGAATCTTTTATTTCAACGTATGGACCGTTAGAAACAGTTTTATCTAACTCTTCAAGTAGTTTTTTTTGCAGATTTTGATTACGAAAATGAAAAGTAGTATTAATATATCCAATATATTCTTTCTTAATTTCGTCTGCTGCTTTTGCTGGATTAAACATTATCTTCTTCTTTAAATTTATATAAATTTATTACTTTGTATCTTGCTCTGTCGTTACTATTAATGTTACATAATCCACGACGTATATTATCAAAAATTAATTCGCCTAAAAACTCATTATTATCTAAATCATAACCTGCAACCAACCAAAATGAGTTATTACTTCTCATTTCTAATCTAACAGGATTAATTCTATCTTTTTCGCCATCCTCATTTTCCATAAAATTAAGAATAATTATTTTATTGTCTTTTACAGAGGCAAGCTTGCCAATGTAAAACCCAAAGGATTGTCCATTATCTTGCTCCTCAATATATTCTAAATCTTGAATCATATATGTTGCATAAGGTCGTATCCAACAATTTTTTTCAACATCTGAAAATGCTGTACTTACTTCTTTAATAAAGAGTTTCTTATTTTTAAATCTAAATTTTTCAGGTATGCCAACTATTATTCTGCCTTCAAAAATAGTCTGATAGTTTTCCTCTCGTGAAAAAATATTTTTATCTTTAATTTTTACTACAATTTTATAAATATCTTCTTCAAATTTGTTAAGCTCTTTATTATACATTCCTATTTTTGTTCTTATACTATTGTCGCCATCACCTTTTACAATAAGAAAAAAATCATTATCCCGCTCTCCGATAAAAGTATTTTCAACGTCCCAAAAAACTTTTCCATTTCTGTAAATAATTGGATTTTCTAAAAAATGTTCCTTAGTGGCAACATTGAAAAGTTCAAATTTTTCTGTAACACTAGAAAAAAAGACTGAAATATCTTTTATCCCGTCGTTAGTATAAATTGCTCGTCCTATTTCATGCTTTCCATTTTGGTTTTTGATAATTTCAAATGACTTTCCATATGCCTTACCATATATTTTAATTTCTTCGACTTCTTTTGGAATATCAATCTCCAATAAGTCCCCATTAACCAAAAAATCTTTAAACCATAATTTTCTGTTAATGGGCTCTTTATGCCATTCTCTGCCGTCTATTCGCCATCTGAAATAAGGAATTTTAATTACCAATATGCCGTCCTTTATTGGGAATTTTATCTCGTTATCTTGGTCGGTCCAAGTTAGTTCATTGATTTCATTATCATTTGAGATAACTACCTTACGTTCACTGTGTCCAAAATAAAATAACTTGTTAAATTGTATGCTAAAATTAGGAAAAGCAATAATAGTTTCAGAAAAAAGTGTTGCTTCTTTTTCATAAGAATATAAAGAAATTTCAATCGGTTCGTTTTTAGAAATTAACCCCATTGCTTTAAGTCCAAATTGGTAGCAGTTATTTTCTAATTGTTCATATTTAAGATTTAGTAATTTATAAGATTTCCTATCAATTCTTAATTCTAAAGCTTTTAAATTAAAATTTATAGGCACCATTAGTTTTACACTATTACCATAGACAACGCAAGAAATATCATCTAGTAGCCATTCAACATCCGTTAAGCTTCCTATCAAACAAGCACTATTACCTAGTTTTGCAGCCGTTTCTTTATTAACAAAAAAAACCTGCTTGATATCACCTGTTAAATTTTCGCCTGCTATTGGATAAATATTGTAAAGATTAATGCTATAGGTTGTTAATTCCGCAGGGGTGCTTTTTAATGAATCTATATCTTTTGAATAAACGAAGTAATTTGTTGGTTTATTAATTTGGCTAAAAATTTCATTTTCTCCATCGAATAAAATAAATTCTCTATTAAGGGTTGTCGTTTTGTTTTTTTCTGAATCAAAAATAACTTCTTTATTTTCTGTTATTACAATCCTAATATTTATTAAGGCACATCTTTTTAGTAAATCATTCACTTCAAATTCCTTTTGCTTTGTAGCAACAACTAATTCGCCTCGTTTTGTACTCATTTCTTCTGAACAAATGTGGTTTCCGTTTACATAAATCTTAAGCCAAAGTGTGTTTTTATCATCATCTAGCCTGATTGAAGGTATACAGAGGAAGACGTCTTTGTCATTTCTTATGTATTTTACAACAATATTTTGTTTTGAAACTGTTGAAACTCTTTTCTTTAGTATAGTTTCATCAGACATCTTTTCCGTTTCTGTTTTGTTTTTCCACCATTCAAGAATATACCTATCTAATCTAGTGCTTTCTAAAACTTTCTCTTTATTAAACAATTTATTTATTTGATAGAATGTATCTTTAATAAATTCAACAAAATCAGCGGACAAATCTTCATTCAGTGCGAAAGATCTCAAACCAATTTTAATTGAATATGCGCTTGAACCAATAGACACTTTCTTATCTTCACTATATCCACCACCTAAAACATTTTTCATTTGTTCTGCAACTTTCAAACAAAGCCATTCATCATCACTTGTAAAACCAAAATCCAAATCTTTTTTGAAAATATTATAACAAAGGTCAAAGAATGAATAGACACTATTTTTTGGTGCATACGAATGCATCATCAGGGTTGCATAGTAATTTTGCCCACTTGTTACTACAGGAATGATGGAATTTTTACCCAGCCAACTAATTACATTTCTATATTTTTGACATAGAAGTTGATCAATCTCTGAACCAAATAAGGTTTTAAACACATAATCCCAATATCCCCTATTTTCTTCATCATTTTCCGTAGTATCGGACTGCTTCCATCGTTTGGCAATTTCTACAAGGGTGGCAAATATGAGTTTATAAGATTTTTTTTCAAATTTATCACCTAATGCACCAACAGAATCGACCATCAGCGAATATTCATTTTCGGTAAAATCGTGGTTACCTATTAATGTTTTTTCGTTGAATACTTGTTCTACACATTGAAGAATATTATTCATATTGGTGTCCTTCTTAGGTATGTTTTAATTTTGGCACTGTTGCTTTCTTTATAGCTTGCCCATAACTGAGAAAGATTGAAGTTCGGGCTGGCTTTAATAGCACCTTTCCTGAAAGCAAACCACTACTGTTAGCAAATATAACAAATATTTCAAAAGGCACAGTCTGACCGCCTGACGCTAAGCCGAAGTTAGTTGCTGCCTTTCTAAATTTCATGTCTATTGTCTTTAATTTTTAGTTGCTTCTAAATACTTTGTATAGCGTTTTTTTGTTTTTGCTAAAAATTCCTGATATGTCTTAATTTCAACATTTCGCCTATTTTCCAAAATGTCTCGAGCTTCACTGGATATTTTGTTACCAATCAGAATAACTGAAATTGGTTTGTATGATTCAGACTTGTAATATTTAATTATTCTCAAATATAGTTCTGCTTGGTCTAACTCGTCCTTTTTTAATTCAACTTTTGGTCTTTTAAGTTCAAGTATAATGAGTTTGTTTTCAAAGTCAACACAAGCAAAATCAGGTCTTTTTAGTTTGTATTTTTTGTGCTTTCTTTCAATTTCGTCTCCTATAAAAGTTCTGAGTGTTTGATTAGATTGCGCAATCCAATATTGTTCGTCTATTAACCACATATTTTTCTCTAACAACCTATGTATTGATTTGTCAGTGTTTATCTCATATGTTTTTTCATCTTGAATCATAACTTCAAGATTTGAGATTGTGTCAAGCCGATATTTAACGAGATTAGTTACAGAAGTGATTTGAAGAAGATTATACTTTTCCATTAAATCACTCAGCTCTTGCATACTTTTGGCATCTTCGTTAGCAATTTTTTCAATTACTTCCTTAAATGCTACTCGTATTCTTTCACTGCTATTAAGTATTGCCTTGTCAACTATTTTTATAAGTTGTAGTATGTAGTCAAAATTATACCCTTGTAATTTTAGAGAAATGAATTTTTCTACAAGTACTGGATTATCTTCGAAAAAGTCAATTATTTCATCTGGTATTTCAAGATCAACAGTTTTACATACAGTTGTCCTTTTCGAATCCTTATTTGCTTGTTCATTTTGTTCTTCGGAAATGGAAATATTGAAATTGGGTTCTACATTCCACTCAAGTTCTATGGCTCCTTTTAAAATAAGTTCTTGTATGGCTTTAAGTTGAGATTCATTTTTTACACTGAACCAATTCATATATTTTTTTAGTCTGATAAACTTTTTTGCTGAAATTTTATCTTCAGCAACATATAATTGCATCCAGCCGAATTTACCTGTCGCAGTAAATGTCTTTAAAATATTATTTCTGTCCTTAAAACCTAGTTCTTGTTTTTCTGCCATTTTTTTGTTTTTTTTAGATGTCAATTAAGGTTTCTAAATCATTTATTTAAGATTATTCACCGTATAAACCTTGATACAGTTTCGGGCTTTCTTCAAAATTGCTCCTTAAAAAGTATCGTAAAATTATCATTTTAATTTAATGTGATTAATATTTTTGTTCAAATTGTTTTATGGCTCTTTTGCCTTTTTTTTGGCAGCACGTGTGTTCGCAAAAGGCTAATTCCGATAAATCGGAACATGTCGTGCCATATAGTACAAAGCTTTAAGTTCAGATTTTTCAAAATTTCTTTCAACGTATTCAGTATTTCAAAATTTCTGTGTGTCGGCCAAGAAAAAATTAAATCACCTATCGGTCGGCAAGTGCGGTCGGGATGTCATGTTAAGAGTTTGTTAAATAGTCGAACTTTATGCAAACTTCCTGTTGAGTTGCTACTGATGTGTCAGAAAGTCAAAGAACAGTCAGGATGTGAGAGGCTTTCAAGTAGCAATGAAGTGTCAGTTTCGATGTCCTGCTTTCTGTTACTGTCAAGATTACTCTGCTTGTGCCCAACGGTTGGCTGCTGGGTAGCGGTGCAGATTTACCGTACAATGTTTCGACAAATATACAAATGTTTCACATACGCACTACCTTTTCTATGAAAAAATGTCACTGCACTGCTACCCGCAGCGGGTTAAGCACTGGCCGTTCGTCATACCACTTGGTTTTCAAACTGTGATTGGGATATTAAACTTGCTAAACTTTCAAATAACATTTTCCTCTGTCTTTGAGTGTCGCCTGTGGGTAGGAGTGTTTTAATTTTTCTTCTTAGGAGGCAAGAATATTTAAAAAATTTATTTAAGCTCTTTTGCAAACTTTGGTCTGCGTGTGGGCTTGTAGCGGTTTGCAAATGTGCTTACACTAGAGAATTGACATTATTTTACAATTTCAATTACAATTTCAGGCATCTCATCGTAAATACGACCATTTAATACTCGTCCTGCTGCCTTTTTATTTTTACCTCCCCATTGTTTAAAGAAAAATGCTACATCTGCTTTTTGGCATTCTTCATGTATGCTTAAAATCCATTCACTTTTCATTGGTCTTGGACTATGACCACTTTCTCCGCCGACAATAACCCAATCAATTTTTTTTAAGTTTAAGTTTTGTAAAGGACCGATTAATGGCTCAAGAGAAAGGAATTTTACTTTGGCTCTTGTCTTTCTCAGAAAGTCAATCCTCTTTAACACTTTGTCATTCTCTACAGTAACACCCATCCAAATGTTATGTGTCCATTTCAAATGTTTATGAAGTTCAAAAAGTCTTTCTGCTCTTTTTGTCAATACTTGAAAAACGTGCTGTGGATTGTCATTCATCACTTTAAAAACATCTTTGATAAAATCAAGAGGAACGTCTTTATGAAATAAATCGCTCATTGAGTTTACAAAAACAATTTTTGGCGATTTCCAAGTGTAAGGAATAGATAATGTTTCAGGATGGGTTTTTACAACTTTAAATCCGTATTTGTATTTTTCTTGTCCCATTGCTTTTAATCTACGAGTCATAACTTCTGCATAACAGAATTTACAACCATCAGAAGTTTTGGTGCAGCCCGTTGTTGGGTTCCAAGTCATTTCAGTCCATTCAATAGAAGAGTTTGCCATTAGTTAAATGTTAAAATACAATCTTTTGAAATTAAAACAGATTTTTGGTGAACCTTATTGTCAATAAAAGCGGCATTTACTTTTTCTTCAGTAACAAGTCTTCTCAATGCTTCTGTGTAGTGACTGCGACTATACAAACAACCTGTATGATGATTCTCAAATAAATCATTCGCAGAAATTTTCACACCTTTATATTTGATGTATATTTCTTGTTTAAGTATGTCAATGTTAATAGATTTCATATCAAACAATTCTTTTATTGGATTTTCATACTTTTTAGCATCGAATGTATAAGTATTGACACCATCAAAAACTGTCCCGACATTAGCAAAATCGTTATAAGTCGTTTTAATCAAATCAAAACCTCTTGAACCCTTTGTAAGATGAAGAATGTAATGACTTGTTGTATTTATATCTTCTTCCTGAAATTTAAAAGCAGTAAAATATACTTTGCCCCCTAATATTGATTGATACTCATCTCCTAAACAATTAATAATAAGATTTAATCTTTCAGAAACGGACGACTTAAATCTCCTATCTTGTTTTATTTTCTGAAATGTTGTAGGAAATAAATCCATCATAAGCCCCTCAAATTTTTCATTCTCTAACGCTGGATGGATTCTTTTCGTATTTACGAAAAGAAATATTTCGTTACCCCAATTTTTAAGAAATTCAGCTAATACATTTGTTTCAATTCCTTTGTAACCAAATGGATCAATAAAAAGCAATGAAGGATAATCATTATTTTTCCCATTGTGTGTATTACAAATTAAGAAGTCCGATATTGCTTGATTCTCACCCACAGTGCTTTTTCCAAAATGTGGTCTTTTAGGAAATGTGTTTTCAGGAAACTCCTTATAAAAATTTTGCTCCAATGCAGATGAATATTGATTATCATTAAAAATCATTTTTACGGACTGTCTTAAAAACTCATCATTTTTGCAATGTTTAGCAATTAAAATTGGAGTAGAAGCATTGCCATCTTCATAAATACCAGGGCCTGCAAATAAATCAATGTATCTTATCTCTTTAGGTGTGTGTTTTTTAACTATTATTTTGCAATAACTCGGAAAGTATTCAGAGACAATACTTGCTTTAATTTTAGACGAAATTGTTTGCTTTTCAAAAAACTGATTTTCTTTCATACATTTGACATTAAAATTATATATTGCTCAAAGGACTATTTTTTGTTAATTGATAAATAGCTGCTTTCAACACTTGCCAACAAATTTTAGCAGTATGTTCATCGGGATTAAACCTAGAACTTGCCTGCTCATATGGATGAATGTAATTTCTAAATTCACGTAACGAATGGCTGAATTTTTTAACATCTTCTTTTAAAATGCCAATTTCGTAAGCTGTGTCAATGAAATTACTTAGTGTCCATTCATGATACAGTTTAACTTTACCATTTTGGTCTTTAGGTGATGATTTTGATTGGTTAAATTCTTTTGGATATTTTAATGCAGCACCTAAAAGAATTCCTTCAAGTGAACTGCCTGAAAGAAAGATTACCGACATTGGAGAATTGACATTCAAGCATTTCTTTATTTCTTCTAATCGAATGTTGAGTGTTTCTGTAATGATACTGTCTAAACCTAGTTTTTCAAGAGAAATTTCACTGAATTCTTTTTGTAAAAAGTCATCTTCTTTTACTTCTACTTTTTCTTCAAACTTTATTTTATCTGCTTTTGCAAAAGTTATTTCAGTTTCCTTTCGTATTACTTGCCACCCATCGAAAGCTAAAAATTGATTAAAGTCATTAATGAATTTATCAAGTTCTGAAAAGCGACTAATATAATTTACTGGTGCAAAGAGTTTTCTAATGCACTTGTCTAATTCAGAAGTCCCATTGATTTTATTCAATTTTTCGTCTGTATAAACCCATCGAGACGGAAAACCCTGTGCATAAACATCAGAAAACCCGAGTTCATTAAAAAAAGCGACTAACTTAGGACCAGAACGATATTCTGTTTCTTCATTAATCAAATTTCTTAATTTTTCTATAGTCTTTTGTTGTAGAAACATATTTTAAAACGCATTAAACTTATCGCCCAAATAATGCTTTAAATTCCACTTTTTGGTAGTATCTAAAGCACGTTCAAGGCAGATGAATTTTTTATCAGTATTTTGCTTGAAATATTCAACTGTATCAATTAGCATAAATTCGTCCAAGCAAATTAAAGTTTCCTTCTCGTCATCACTAACAAATTCAATCTTTTGAATGTAAGAACCTGATAATCCTTCCCGAACGCCTTTTATTTCATGAAAAGGTTTTACTTTGTAATTGAGATTGAAGCCATTTTTAAGTAAAATTTCTGTTATAAGATTATCCCGATTGATTGGCGTAATAAGTTGTGCTTCTTTATCTTTGATATACTTTTTTAATAAGTCAATATTTTCTTCGGTTGTTTTGTCAGGGATAGGGGCAAATTCAACTCTCGGGAAGTTTGATTTTACGAGTTTAAATACTTTAAAACCTAAGTTTTTTAAACTTTCATCTTCATTGTCATTCGCAAATAAGTCCGGTTGTTGGGTTTTCTTTTCTTCAATAATTTTTTCAATTACTCTTTTATTTCGTTCAATTGTAATGTCACTGATTTTTTTGTAGCCTGCTTTGTAGGCTTCGCTTTTTTCATCAATAGTTTCTGGAATCTGAACCAAAATATATTTACGACAGCCTCCATCTTCATTATTTAGCTCCATAATTGCTTGACCAGTTGAACCTGAACCAGAAAAAAAATCTAAAACTAAAGCATCTTTACTATTGGCAATGTTTATTAAGTGCTTAATCAAGGGTGTTGGTTTAGGATAACTAAATATCTTACTCCCAAACAATTCAATTATCTCTTTATTTCCATCTTCATTCATTCCAATTTCCTTTGGTAAAAATGTAGATGCTGCTTTAATCGCTTCTTCTGAGCCATATTTTTCAAATGCTTTTGCTTTATCTTCGCTTTCAAATACACGATAAGCTGGTATTGTTATATTTAGAAAATTGTAATCGTCAGGAAAAACAATTTTTCCTTTATCGTAATAATCTTTGAAAGTATCTTTTGTTATTCCCCATAATCTATTGGGATTATAAGGATACACTTTCTGTGTTTTGGGGTCAATTAAATCAAAGGCTGAATTAGGTCTATCCGCTTCAACTTTTTGTGTTGTTAAGTCAGACAATCTCCATTTGTCATTTGGGTAATCGTCAGTTTCATAATATTTTCGTTCTATACTTAACCCAGCATTAAACACATCTTTTGCATATGCAACAATCCATTCATAGTCTTGTGATACACCAAAAGGAACATCACTCTTAGCTGTTCTTTTTTTCCATGGAAAAACTGCAATAAAGCATTCTTCGCCAAATACCTCATCACATAATTTTCTTAAATGATGCATTTCATTGTCATCAATAGAAATAAAAACTACCCCATCTTCTTTTAGTAGTTGACGTGCAATAAGTAAACGGCTATACATCATATTCAGCCAATTGCTATGATAGCGACCATCTGTTTCGGTATTGGAGTCAATTCTCACTCCTTCTTCAATAACTCCAGAATCTTCCCAATAGGCTTTTTTATCTTGAGAAAAATTGTCAGAATAAACAAAATCATTACCTGTATTATAAGGTGGGTCAATGTATATACACTTTACTTTTTCTCTGTATGCGGTGCTTAATAGTTTAAGAACCTCTAAATTTTCGCCTTCAATAATCAGATTTTCTGTTTCTGTTGGGTTTACGCTCCTTGCTTCATCATAAACCAATGTAGCATTGCTTGGTGAAAACGCATTGCGTTTGGCAGCGCTTTTCCCAAACCAACGAAACTCATAGCGTTCTGTTTCGCTTACGCTTTCGGGATCAATGACTTTTTTAAGTTCATTGATGTTCAAATTTCTTTCGTTTGTAAAAAGGTCAGGAAACATTTTTTTAAGAGTTTCCAAACGTTCTTTATTCCAGTCGTTGCTCAATGGCATATAATCGTTAATATTTTCCATCTCTTTATGCTTGTTCAATTAATGAATTAATGGTTTTTGTGGCTTCTGTTTTAAAATAGCTGTATTCCTTTACAGGTGCTTTGTAATGAACTTCCACGCCTAAGGCTTCAAAATGTTTCATTGCACATTTAATGCGGTAAACTTCACTTTCAGTAAGTGCTTTTTTGTCATTTATATCGCTTGTGCCTTTGGTTTCAATTACAAAATAATATTCACTTTCACAGCCTGTTTTCAAACTTTTACGTTTCATAATCAAACCAAAGTCAGGTTCGTACTCACCAATTGGCGTTTTGATTTTATAGTAACTTGGCAGTTTCAGAAAACAAATTATTTCATCGTCAAGGTCGGCGGTTTTTGCAAAAGCCCTTTCTACATCACTATCCACAAGCATTTTATCAAACACCCCACTTTTTGGTGTGTCCACATAAGCCTGTTGAGTAATGTTTCTAATAAAATCATCAAAAGAATACGGAAATGCATCTCCAGTCAAATGATAGTCAAGGCCTCGAATCATTTCATCTAATTCAATATTGCGAATAATGCTGGCTGCTAGATGAATGAATTGTGGCGGATTCTTTACAAAATGCTCGTAATTTGAAATATTGTCAACAATTTTAAAAACGGTAATATAACTCAATCCCGTATTTTCGCTCAATTCTTCAATCAAGTCCAAGGGCGTAAAATATGCTTTTAAGTTGTAGGTTTCTTTTCCTCCAAAATCATCTTTTATTCCTTCTTCTGTAATTTCGCCAATGGAACGACTGCTCACTTCTGCAACATAATCGGCAATATTAATTTTGTTGAGTTCCTCAATAGATTTTTGAATAAGGTTTTCTTCATTGAATGAAACAAGATAATCTGTTTTCTTAGCTAATGATTTCCAGAAGCGTTTGAAAGCCACATCTACTGTTTCGTTTTTATTACGCTTAAAATGCACTTCGTTTTGCGGTTTGCCTTTGTGTGTATGCGTAAGTCCTGCTCCTGCTTTTGTAGTACCATAAATTTCTTTAATTTCTTCTTGGTATTGGGTTACAAAAGTTTCGTAGGTCTCATTTGGAATTACGGTCAATTGATTGATACGTTCAGTATCTTCAACATTTAAGTTATCATAAATTCTTTGACCGTCTTGATTTACACAAATTCTCAAACCTCTTCCAATTTCCTGACGTTTACGAATTTCGGAATACGCTGTATTGAGTGTAGCGATATTGAAAACATTCGGATTGTCCCAACCGACACCCAAAGCAGAGTGAGAAAATACAAATTGCACAGGGTTTGTTATGGTTAAAAGTTCTTCTTTCCCTTTTAAAATGAGTTCGTAAATTTTCTTTTGCTCCTTTTGACCGCCTTCATTGTCGGCAAATTCGCCACTGGCTTTTTGTGCAAAATAATATCCTTGTATTTGGGTTACATATTCGTCTGTAGGTTGTTTTCCTTCGTTAAATTCGGCATAAACCAGTTTGTATTTTTCAATAAAAAGGTCTTTAATGATTGGTATTTCTCCAATATAGTTTGCCACTTTGTCAATAAATATAAGAGAAAGACACTTGATACCTTGTTCTGCCAGTTTTTGTGTTTTTAAAAAGTGTCTGCGAATAAGCCACTCTAATTGCAAAGCCCAGATACTCTGCAAATTGCCTGATGATTGCTTTTCCTCTAATATTGCACCATTTGAAAACTCAACAGACCATTTGCCTGATTTTAAGCTTTTGTTGATTCTCGTAATTTTGTAATTAAGATAACTTGGGTTATTTGTTTTATCACCTAAATTATCGCCTACCGATAACCAATTTGTTAGTTCAAATACAAATTTGCCTCCCTTTAATTTCCATGCTTTCAGTTTGGCTTTTGGATCCCCTTTGCCATTTTGTGTTTCGGCAAGTTCAATTTTTAAAGTGGCTTCGTCGTTTTTCTCGGTAACAGTCAAAACTTCAATTTTCTTTACCAATCCTTGCTTGTAACTGTCGTAAGGTGTTAAGCGATAAATCAAGTTTTTCAAGACTTTGTGAGTGGCCGAAAAACGGATTTTGTATAGAGGATTGAGTTTGGCAATTTGCTTAATGGAATTTTCTGTATCCATTCCTTCTTGTGGCTCATCCATTATTATAATCGGATTCGTTTTTCCTATTGCATCAATGAAAGGAATGTTGGCAAATAAATCTTCACGCTGTGCCTGATTTAGAATTTTATCTTCGGAATTGAAAGAAGCAAGTGTCATTACCATTACTTGCGGATGCTGTTCTTCAATAAAATTGGTTACTTTATTTAGTCGTTTACTTTCATACTCAAATGCTTTGGGGGTAAATCCGTAAATATTTTCAAGTTGCTTTGCAAAAATTCTAAATGCACTTAAGGTGCCTTGTCTGATAGCAACAGAAGGAACTAAAATGATAAATTTCGTAAATCCGTACTGTTTGTAAAATTCATATATGGTTTTGATGTAAACAAGTGTTTTACCGGTTCCTGTTTCCATTTCAACACAAAGGTCGTTGTCTGTCGAAAGTTTTGCTGTTTCTTCATCAATCCCGTTTTCAATCAAAACACCCTTAATATTTTCTTTTATCTGGACTGCTGTCAGTTTGCAAACATTGGAACGGATACCTTCAAAACAAGCATTATCAAAAGTGTTTTTCTCTGTACCGTCAAATACTTTCACCACAGATTGAATGGCAATATCCTGATATTTCAGGCTCTCAAGCTTTAATTCCATTGTTTATTAATTGTTCAAATAAATTAAAGCAAAAATAGTAATAAAACTGCATTATTTTAATGTTGGGTTATTTTTATTAGGTTGATTAATTAAGGCTTTTTTTTTTTCTGTCAGCCAATGTGTTCACATTCTGGCAAATAATAAAATCATTATATTGGTATTTCTTAAATCGTCTTACAAATTTCCAATATGCACGAAAGTTTTGACCTTTTCAGTAATTGCTTGCTGTTAGCAATAGTTTTTATTCAATAAATAAACCATTTGCTATTTGATTTTCAAAAACTTTCCTCCAATTTACTGGAATATCTTCCCAATTTTCGCCCCAATTTTCTTTAATGTGTTTATATGCCTTGTAAGGTTTTTCTGTTTTTGGTTCCGTATAACCCAAAATATCTTCAATAGTATTCTCTACCATGAATCTATTTGATTCATTATTGTCCAAGGCTACAAGAATTGGGTTATTAAACTTAATAGCTCCTTCTTCTGTATCTTTGTCGTGAATTACAAACGGAGTTATTGATAGGGACTTTAGGTACTTTACTATGGAAATAATTGTTGCTTTACCCCTTGCTTTTATGATTTGATAATTAGCTAAAAATTGTTTTCGTCTCTCAGGCACTAATCTGCTTATTGTTTCTTTAAGTAAAACTTCTTCTGTATCACCTTCAATAACTATAACCTTTTTGCAAAAAAACACCTTGGCCACATAATCATCAATTTTGAGTATAAATTTTATAAAATCTTTATCTGCATCTTGCAGATTTACATATGCGTCTGATGTATTAAATGCAATAGATTTACACACATCGTACTCAAATTCTTCGTTCTTTTCCAGCTTGAATAAATTTAAAATTTGTTTTGGATAATCATCTTTATCAATTTTCTTACTCAAGTCTATCATATAGGGTGAATGAGTAGTGCAAATAATTTTTGAGTTGCTTGATGTTGCAAGCTCATAAATTTTATCTCTCATCAAAGAAGCAGCATTTGGATGTAAATACATTTCTGGTTCCTCAAATCCAATTATAATTGGTCTAATTGTTACTCCTTCTTCAAGTTTTCTTTGAACAAAATTTTCTCTATACCTGAGTAATGCAAAAACGGTTGACCTTATTGACCCCATGCCCTGCCTTTCGGGTTTTGTCCTAACGTTACTACTCATCTCAATATCGAATGAAGGTTTAATAGAAGAACTCGGGTCACTGAGATTTGTATTA
>JAQVQJ010000130.1 GCA_028701635.1 Clostridia bacterium
AAAATTTATAAAAAAATTAATTTAATGCTTGCAAAAATAATTTAATTGTGTTAGACTTCACAAAGTATATATAAGGAGACAAACATGGCAAACATAAAATCAGCTATTAAAAGAGTAAATGTTAACAGAAAAAAGAATGCAGAAAATAATCCAGTTAGATCTAAAATCTTAACTGAAACAAAAAGATTGAAGGCTTTAGTAACTGCAAGTAAATTTGATGAAGCTCAAAAACAATTAAGTGTAGTTTTTGCTATCCTAGATTCAGCTGCAAAATCTAACATAATTCATAAAAACTCTGCTAATACTAAAAAAGCAAGTTTATCAAAACTTTTAGACATAGCAAAAAAAGTAAAGTAATCAACACAATTTCACCATTATTTTTTAAAAAAATCTTATTAACTCGTTTAAAAAAATAAAAATCAGCTAAGGCTGATTTTTTTAATTGTGTCATTCTGAGCGAAGCGAAGAATCTTTGACTTCGAGTCTGGGTTGCCACGTCACTTCGTTCCTCGCAATGACGGTGCAGGACACTAATACTTATTCTCTAATACTTATTTCTAATACTTATTTTCTAACAATTTTTCAGCAATAATTTTTCCTGCTTGATTTAAAACTTCGCTATCAAGTTTTTTATCGTAAAATTGTTCTAATGTAAATGGCTTGCCGTATCTTAAAGAGTTTGGACAAAATAAACGAGGCTTCTTTTTTATCCAAATTGGAACGATTGGTGATTTAGCCTTAATAGCCAACATCGCAGCCCCTGACTTAACTGCCCCTAATTCTTCCCCTGTTTTATTTCTTGTTCCCTCTGGAAATATAACAAGAGATTTTCCCCTATTTAATACTTTTAAAGCGGCTTTAATGGCGCTTAAATCTGTCTTACCGCGGTCAATAGGAATTGTGTTCATTCTTTTCCAAAAACCACCAATAAATTTGTTTTTATACAACTCTTTTTTAACAAGATAAAACTTTTCTTTCCAAGCTGACATCTCAACAATTATTGGGTCTGCATTGCTTGTATGATTACTAATAAATATAACCTTGCCTTTGGGAATGTTCTTTTTCCCTTTATAAATCGTTGGATACATAATCCAAAGAAAAACATATAAAATAACTTTCAATAATCTCAATAACATTTTAAAACACCTCTATTGTATCTTATATTATATCATATTTTAAAAATGTTTTTAATATCTATATTTTCATTTCTTGTATTAATTCTATTTCACTTGCAGTTAAGGGCTTTACCTCACCTCTTGATATTCCACCTAAAACAATTGGACCAACCCTAACTCTTTTTAAAAGCACTATTGTTCTGCCAATAACATCAAACATTCTTCTAACTTGATGGTTCTGTCCTTCATCAATAATTATACTTAATCTAGTCAATTTCCCATCATATTTAATAGGAGTAACTCTTGCCTCTGGCATACGTTTTCCGTCTTCAATGACACCTGCTCGTAAAACTGCCAACTCACTTTCAAGCACTTTCCCTTCAATAGTAACAATATACTCTTTTTCTATTTCATTTCTTGGGTGAGAAAAAATGTTAGCAAAATCGCCATCGTTAGTTAATATAATAAGACCCTCTGTATTGTAATCTAATCTTCCAATTGAAAATAATCTTTTATCAGTTTGAATTAAATCAAAAATCGTTTTTCTTCCTTTTTCATCATCATTTGAACAGATATACCCCTTAGGTTTATGAAGTTTATAATAAACAAAGTCGTTATTCAACTGCAAAATATTTCCGTTGTATTCAACCTTGTCTTTGTTTTCATCAATTACCGTGCCCAATGTACTAACTATTTTTCCATTAACACTAACCTTTCCAGCTTCTATTAGTTGGTCACATTTTCTTCTTGAAGCAATGCCACAAGAACTTAAAAATCTATTTAATCTCATACTATCCTATTTGTTAAATCTAAAATTTAGATATTCCAATAATCTATGATTTTTTCAACCTTATCGAAAAATTTAGTTGATTCAACATAGTTCATTGTATAAACTTTTTCACTAAACAGCAAGTGATTATCTAATTTAATTTTTAATTCTCCAACTATTTGTTCTTTTTCAACGGGTGCTTCAATCGTTTCTGGTAAATCGACGTCATATTCAATCTTGGCATATTCTTCCAAGGTTAATGGATAAGAAAAATGTCTTCTTGTTAAAGTTTCTACTGAATCATCAACCCCCTTTTCTACTTGTATTTGCTTATTAGTGCTATATGCAGATAATAAGTTATACATTTTATAATTTTCAAATGAAGTGTATAATAATTTTTCGGCTTCTTCAAACATAGGTCCGCAGTTCAAAACAACACAAATTAATGTCATACCATCTTTTTCTATCGAGCAAACAAAGCATCTTCCAGCATTATCTGTAAATCCAGTTTTTACACCATTACACCCTTCAACTGACCAAAGTAATCTATTTTTATTTCTTAAATATTTTTCTTCTACTTCTTCATTTCCACTAACGCTTGTTTTTTTAGTAGCTATAATTTCTCTAAAAATCTCACTTTTCATCGCTTCTGCTGTTATTAAAGCCAAGTCATAGGCGGTTGTGTAATGTCCTTCTTCATCTAACCCGTGGGGATTTGCAAAACTTGTATTCAAAGCTCCAATTCGTTTTGCTTCCTCATTCATCATTTTACAAAATTCTTCTTTCCCTCCACCTATTTTACAAGCCAAAGCCATCGCCGCATCATTTCCAGATGGAAGTATAAGCCCATATAATAATTCTCTAACTGATTTCTCTTCATTTTTTCGTAGATAAAGACTAGTTCCCTCAATTCCTACTGCTCTATCATCAACCTTAAACCTTTCATCAAGGTCTTGACAATTTTTTATAGCAACCAATGCAGTCATAATTTTCGTTGTGCTTGCCATCGCAAGTTTCTCCTCTGAATTTTTTTGATATAATAGTCTTCCGCTATCTTTTTCAATAACTGCCATAGCTTTAGCATAAGTCATTGTTTCTTGTGTGGTATTTAATTCCATAATCGGTAAATTATTTTCAAAATATTTTTCTTCTTCGCCAATTAAATTTACATTTCTATTTAATGAAGAAAAAATAAAAATAAATAAAAAAATAATAGCAATAATTACTAAAAAAATAATTTTTACAGAATTATTTCTTTTTTCTGGTATTTTTTTTATCATTTTTTATTATTTTCTCCTTTTTTTATTAATTTTTCAATAATAAATTCACTAATATTGGAAATATTATCAAACATTTTTTGATAATTATTACATTCACAAGTTGAAATATATTTTATTTCATTTTTTGTATTTATTAAAAATCCAATAGGTGTTAAACATATTCCTCCGCTACTTCCACCAGCCATAGGGTAATGAGCTCCTACTCTTCTAGTAGATAAATCTGCGTATTCGCCTCCACCTACTACAAAGCCTATTGTAGCCTTAGAAACTGGGATTATAACTGTCCCATCATTTGTTACAATTTCATCTCCAAAAATTGTTTTGTTGTCAATAATCGTCTTTAAATCCTTTAAAGTTTTATCTATCAAATTATCTAAAGAACTGGTATTCTCATAAATTTTCATAAACCCTCTAAAAGTATTTTGTTAAATATTTTAAATTTTATTTATATTTATTAATTTACTTTTATATTTTTATCTGTTTTAGATTCCAATATAGCAATAAATAAGGAATAAATAATATCAAAAATTGAAATAGAAAATT
>JAQVQJ010000015.1:0-13201 GCA_028701635.1 Clostridia bacterium
GAGATGAAGTAAATCTAGAAAGATTTGAGGAAATAAAAATAATCGATGGCTACGATAGAGCAAAAACATTCCATGAAATTATGTTTGAAAAAGAAGGAATTATCTACACGGGTTATATAAAGACTTCGGACTTGCTGGTTGAAGGGTATAATCCAATGTTTATACTAGCAATGTTTATTTTTATAATCGTTTTTTCAATAGCAATTTCAATATTATTTACAACTAGAAAAAAGCGAAAGAAATCTAAAAATCAAGCTTATTTTTTAAAATAAGGGATAAAGCAAGAATTTTTACTCGATTGACAACACTAAGATACTTTGTCCATATTAACAACAAAAAAACTAGTTTGATTTTCCCAAACTAGTTTTTTGTTTTAATGTTTCTGTTTTTAAAATAAATAATTTTACCAACGGAATTTTTTAATTTTCGGTCTTTTAACTGGTTCTTTTACTTCTTCCTTTATTTCCATTTCATCAGGTTCTTGTTTAGCTTCTTCAAAAGATTGAGCTTCTAATCTATTTTTTTCTTTTAAAGTTTTTTCTTCATCAGAAGATTTTTTTACAAGTAAGACCAATTGGTCGATAGCATTTTTTAGTGTTTCTTTTACAGATTCTACTGCGGTAATTTTGGCATTATCGAAAACCCTTAAAAGTTCATCAGTTTCTTCTTGATATACTTCTGGCATTTTAATCAATGATTCAGCGGAAATGTTGAGATTTTTTACAATTTCTTCGCTTAGTAATTTAATTAAAAAAGTGTAGTAGTTTTCAGGAGTTAAATCTAAGAAGTCTATCATGTAGCTATGATTTTCAAGATTTAAAACATTATCGACAGAGCTTGCTAAAAATACCTGAAGCTTTGAAAGGGTAAACGCATTACCATTCGCGGCAGCTAACAAACTCCATTTCATAAATTTTTCATAATTCATTAAACAAAAATCGTACTTTCCTCTTTTATAACAATAACTAAGAAAATCTTGTGGACCGCATTCGTTTATAGCGCTTGTTGTTATATTATATACGGCTTCATCATAAGCATTTGAGTCTTTATCTGATTTTTCTCTTTTATCAAATAACGCATCTAGTTTTTGTTTTAATGACATAAATAACTCGCGATAAAGAAAAACATCAAAAATTGGAGAAATGTTTGGGTCTTCTATCAATTCGTTTGGGATTCTATTCTCTTGTTCTTTCTCAATTTTTTGCTGAAAAACAGCACTAGGCACTTTTTTTTCAACGGTCTTTGTTGTATCTTTTTTTGATTTAGTTTTAGTTTTTTTACTATCTATTTTTTTTATTGGCATATTAACCTCTAACTTATTATAACAAAATTGTATGATTTAAATAAACTTTTTAAGGAAAATTACAAAAGAGGCGAAAATAATTTGAAAAATGCTTGGCTAACTCTATTTACCCAAGGTTTTGTTGTAAAATATCTTGTATCTATTTGTTTGCAATTTTGTAAATCATTAGTAAAAATATCATTGCTTTTTCGAGCAAATTCTTTATTAAATAAAAATGTATTGATTTCAAAATTTAAGCTGAACGACCGGTTATCTAAATTGCAAGTACCTATTGAAACTATTTTGTCATCGACTATCATTGTTTTTGAGTGCATAAAGCCGTTATAAGAATAAAATTTAATGCCCGTTGGAAGTAAATCTTTTACATACGACAAGGTTGCATTGAATACAAATTTTTTATCAGGCTTTGATGGGATCATAATTTCAATTTTAACACCACTTTTTTGCGCGATTAGTAAAGCTCCAATCATAAAATCATCTGGAATAAAATAAGGGGTTTGAATCCTAATCTTATGCTTTGCAGATAAAATCATTTTTATTAACGCTTCCTTAATTGGTTGTACCGCTACGTCTGGCCCGCTTGTAATAATTTGCGCCCCAATTTGACCGTGGCTATAAATTCTAGGAAAATATCCCTCTTTTAGAAGATTATCCATACTTGTTTTTATATTTCGGCAATATCTCCAGTCGTTAAAAAAAGCTATTTGTAGACTATAAACTGCTTTTCCAGTTATTCTAATGTGAGTATCTCGCCATGGTGAAAGTCTCTTTTTTCTTCCCATATGATCATCGCGGATATTTATCCCGCCCGTATAACCTATATTTCCATCGATTACAACAATTTTTCTGTGATTTCTGTAATTTGCTTTAAAGTTTAGATATCTAAAAAAAATTGGAGGAAAAAACTCCGCGACTTCTCCGCCCGCATCTTTTAGATTCTTGAAAAAAGATTTTTTTGTTCTTATACAACCAAGAGAATCATATATAAGATTAACTTTTACTCCTTCTTTTGCTTTTTTAACCAATATATTCATAATTTCATGCCCAACAATGTCATCGGCGAAGATGTAATAAAGCATATTTATGGAGTGCTTTGCCTTTTCTAAATCTTTTTTTAATGCTTCTATTTTTTCTTCCCCACTCGTATATACAGAAATTAAGTTGTTAGAAAAATAGGCACTATTAGAATTGTTAAGATTAAAAAGAATAAAATCTGAAGATTGATCCTCGCTTAGTTGAGAAAATAATTGTTTTTGTTTTTTAACGAATTCCACATATTCTTTTCTGTGAATTTTCATTTTTTTAATCATTCTTGTTGTTTTATAACTAAGTCCATTTCCAACGAGCAAATAAATTAAGAATCCAATGATAGGCAGAAAGGTTAGAACTACAAGCCAGGAGATAATTACGTTTGGTTTTTTTCTTTCTACGAAAATCATTATGACAACAAAAAAAATATTGGTTAAAATAACAAGTAATGAAATAAAAGCAAATAATGACATAACCTTATTATATAGAATTTTTAAAAATTAATAAAGGAAAGTAGGATAATTCTATCTTTTATTAGCTATTGAAATATTATATTTAATATGGTATATTAATAGCAATGAAAAAAGTAAGCCATTTATTATTAATGTGTTTAATTTTATTAGCCGGAATATTTACTTTTTCTGGTCTTTTTTCACGAATAGAAACAGTTTCTGCGGAAATAAACAATAAACAATTTGTTAACTTTGTATTAACTGGCGGACAAGGATACTATCCTTATAACTATTTTGATGAATTACAGCAAGCAACTGATGCAGACAATATTCTATATTACAATAGAGATGGCGAAAAAACTGATGTTTATAGAGCAATAAAAGACAGTGTAGATTTCTTCCCAGAACAATATTCAACTGGACAAGTCAGCGTAGCGTTAATTGGAGATATGTTAAAACTTGCCCAGACAGGACATTTTTATGTTTATGCAAGTGCAGGACTACTAGCATTAAAAGATAAAGAAAATAGTAAGATAATTATATCAATATCAGCAGATGACCAGACAGTATCTACTACTTCTGATTTAGTACACAGTGGTGGAGATTTTAATCCAGATTGGGTAGAAACAGAAAAAATTAATTTAACTCCTGACACTCAATCAGTGGAATTTAGCTTTACAAATAGAGAAACTTCATCTTTTTGGGATAGGGCTGATTTCTATATATTTGAGCCGATGATATCTTTTGGATTAAATATTGATGAAATTACTTTAAATATGACAAATAGCATAGTTGTCCAAGGTGAATTATTAGAATTAAAGGCAGAAACTTTTTTATCTCAAATACAAGGAGATAGCGAGTTTTTAGAATATTACAAGACTTATCATCAAATAGAGTGGGAAGTTATTAAAGGCAGTAGTTTATCCTATATATCTGGTTCTTATTTAAAGGTTACTGGAAATTCAGGAATAATAAAAGTAAGGGCAAAATGCCATTCAAGCACTGATAGTGATGAATATATATATTCTGACATAATAACATTGAATATAGATTCTTCTATACATAGATTAGATTTAACCGCAAACTTCCCTGATGGAGCAGACCTCTTTGGAGGCGGAGATTATTTAATTAATGAAACCGAAACGGTTATTTTTGCACATATTAAGCCGGGACATTCTTTTATGAAAATAGTAGATGAAGAAGGAAATGATATTCCTTATACAATTGTTAATGGAGATTATAGAGCAGTAATTGATATGGGTACATCAAGGCAAATAGAGTTTATTCTTATCAAAGACATTCAAATAACGTCTATCGAAATTGAAGATAAATACTATGATAGAAATGATATTGCTTATATAGATGAAATTATTATAGATGGAATACTTCCAAATCATAATATTGTAGTAAACGATACTCTATCAGGAAGATATTCTTCTATTTTACCCGCGTCTAATATCTATATAAACTTAGAAGGCGAAGTTAGTCTTTCTGGAGCAGACATCAATTTTTATAACTTTAATTCCAGTATTCCTGCTACCTATGGAAATATTCTTAAAAGAGATATTTTTGTTACTGCAAATTATGTTGAGAAAGAATATGGAGATAGTGATCCTATAATAACATATTCCTTTGAAGCAGACCTTTTATCTGGAGATTCACTAACAGGAGAATTATCAAGACAAGAAGGTGAAATTTTAGGAGAATATGAAATAAGTCAGGGAACCTTAGACTTACCTAATTATAATATAATTCTTACTTCAAATATTTTTAAAATTGTTGCAAGAAAGATTAATATAGCAAATGTTAGAATTAATGATAAAGTGTACGATAAAACTACAACCATTGACCTTTCTTTAATTGAATTAACAGTTGTAGGAACCTTTATAAATGAAAATGCTGAATTAAGATTTGAAGCTGATTTCGAAAATGTTAATGTTGGCACGGATATAATTGTTAATTTTAATGCGTGGATTATAGGAGAAGAGAGTGGTTGTTATGAATTAATAATGCCGACTATGACAATAAAAGGCGATGTTATTCCAAAACTTATAACAATAAGTGCAATTCAAGGAGTTAAGACTTATGGAGATAGAGATCCAAGCTTAACATTCGAATATAATGAAGAAGAATTAATTGCAGGAGATCAATTTACTGGATTTATAACTCGCAGCTTAGGGGAAGATGCGGGGACTTATATTATTAGCATAGGGACATTATCAGCTTTAAATTATGAAATTAACTTTGTTAATGCAGATTTTATAATTCTTAAAAGAGTTTTAGAAGTTGTAGCACAAAATAAAATAAAAACTTACGGTGAAATTGATCCTGCACTAACTTATATTATAAGTGATGGATACGTTCTTGAAGGGGAAATTTTAGGATTAACTCTAAAAAGAGCTTCCGGAGAATCTGTTGGAAACTATGAAATATTAATTGATTCTCAATTAAATATAAACTATGAAATTCATTATACACCAGCTAATTTTGTAATTAACAAAAGAGATGCGATAATCAATGTTTCAACACTCGAAAAAATATATAATGGAAATAATGTAGGTATTTTATCAATTGAATATGAAAACATAATCTTAACAGATGAAGTTTCATTGAATATAATTTCTTTATTTGAAAGCCCAAATGCGGGCACTTCCGTTGTTAATTATTATCATAATAATGAATTGATTAGTGAATTTAACTCTTCACTTATAACGGGAAATAATTCAGATTATAATTTTATATTTAATGTAAGCCGTAATTCTAAAATTCATAAAAAAGAAATATCAGTAATTGTTCAATCAGATAACTATAAAAAATATGGCGATGAAGATAAATACAATTATTTAATTAATGGAATAGTTGAGGGTGAAGTATTAAATGGAGAATTGGAGAGAATAACGGGCGAAAACGTAGGTTCTTATACAATAAACCAAGGAACATTAACAAATGAAAATAATCCTAATTATATTATAGAGTTTGAATGCAATGGTATTTTTATTATTTTAAAAAGAGATGTAAAGATTATTATAGACAATCTTGAAATATTTTATGGAGAAGATGAAGGAGAAATAGTTTACTATTTAGCAGGCACAACACCCTTACAAAGTGGAGTTAATTTAACAGATATCTTAACGGGAAGTCCTACCAGAGAAAGCGGTTTTGATAATGGAGTGTATAAATATTTAGTTGGATCACTAATGTTAAAACAAGAAATTAAAAACAATTATAACTTTATATTTCAAGCTGGCAGTCTTACTATTAAAAAAATAATTGTCGATATAAATATTAATAATTGCACTAAGTCTTATGGCGAAGATGATCCTGTTATTGTATATCAAATAAATGTTGGAAGCTTTGTTAATTTAAATGATTTAACAATTACAAGGGAAGAGGGCGAAAATGTTGGCGATTATCTTATAACCGCTACAGCTACCAAGAATTATAATATGACTTTCACTCATAGCAATCTTACTATTATACCTACACAATTAACAATTAAGGCTAATGATTTATTAAAGACTTATGGAAACTTAGATCCTACATTAAGTTTTACTATTACAAGTGGAATTTTAATGTTTGAAGACACCGTTAGCAGTATATTCTTGGGAAATATAGAGAGAGAAGAAGGTGAGCAAGCAGGAACATATATTATTAGTCAAGGGAGTTTAACTTCAACACCTAATTATTTTATTAATTTTCAATCGGGAGCTTTATTGATCCAAAAGAAAAATTTGTTAATTAAAGCTAATGCCGTAATTAAGTTTTTAGATGAAGAAACTCAGCCTGAGTTAACATACATTGCAGAAGGAATTGTTGAAGAAGATGGCTTTTCAGTTGAATTATTTGTTGATGCTCCTAATGAATTAGGGGAGTATGATATTCAAATTAGTACTCTAGATTCGCGTAATTATAACATAACTTTTGTAAGTGCAAAATATTCAATAGTGAAAAGGGCTTTATATGTAAATATTGATTATGTGGCAAAAGAGTATGACGGAACAAGTGAAGCAAATTTAACATATTCTATTTCCGGAGACATTGAAGTTGGCGATGAAGATTTATTAGGAATTACAATAACTAAAGAAGAAGGATATTTGGTTGGTAAATACTTAATTACTGCTACATCATCAAATGATAAATATGAAATAGTTGTAGATGAAAATCATTTTGAAATTCTTCCAAGAAAAATAACTATAAAAGCAGATGATATTGAAATAACCTACGGAGAGGCTGTTCCAGATCAAAGTCTTTGGACATATACTATCGAAGGGCAGGTTATTGACAACGAGTTGAACATTAATCTTTATAGAACTCAAAATTATTGTGCTGGAACATTTAAAATTTTGGGAACCATAACTAATACTAATAATTATGATATTACTTTTATACCGGGGCAGTTAATTATTAATAAGAAAACAATTAATGTTTATGTAAATAATTATGAAAAAATATATGGACAATCAGATCCATATCTAAGTTATTCATTAGACCAAAATTCTTTACATAATGGAGATATTTTATTAGGAGCGATAACTCGTGAAGTTGGAAATAACGCTGGTGGGTATAACTTAATTTGTTCACTTGTTAATGAAAATTATAATTTTGTTATGAATAAAGCAAAATTGACAATAAAACCTAAAGAATTAATTTTAGTAACATCTACATTAGATAAAATTTATGATGAAACTGATGTAGCCTATTTAAGAATGCCAACTCTTTCAGGTATTTTTAATAACGATGATGTATATCTTGACTATAAGCTAAATGAATTAGCTCGCTTTGAAGATGCGGAAGTTGGTGATGATAAATTGGTTATTGTATATGGTGGAAAACTTGCAGGAAAAATGGCACAAAACTATTATGTAACTAGACCAGTTGGATTAACTGCAAGTATCGCAAACTCTGTTGTTAAAGATGGTTCTGTATCCGTTTTTACTTCACCTTCTAACACCAAATTAAAAATTGGAACCGCTTTACAAACTACTCAAACACAAGTAGAAGAAAATAATTTTGGAGAAACAAAATTAGTTTTAGGCTCATATAGTTTAGCATTGTCATATAACGATGAAGAATTTGAAAATTATGGGTTGGTTAATGTTGCCATTGAATTAGAAAGAGATTATCTTAATGTTCAATTATTTTCTGTAGATGAAAATGGAGATATGCAAATTTTGAAAAGCAGGTTTAAAGATGGCAAAGTTATTTTTGAAACAGATCAATTAGGAACGTATGTTGTAGTAGTAGATGATGATCATTGGGTAGATTATGCAATCATAGTAGCTTTGATTTGTTTCTCTTTCTTATTAGCGACAATTTTTCTTACTAAAATATATAAAATAAAGAAAGATAGAAAAATTTAGTTAATTAAAAAGAGACTACAATTAAGTAGCCTCTTTTTCTTCGGTAATTAAACTTTCGGTCGTTAATAATGTTGAAGCTATACTTGCTGCATTTTGAAGAGCACAGCGAGTTACTTTCGTTGGATCAATTATTCCTAAATCAATCATATTTCCATAGGTCATATTGTAAGCATCAAACCCATAATTTACATCTGGATTTTGCAGGATACTATTAACAACTACATCTCCCCCTACACCTGAATTTTCAGCTATTTGTTTTGCGGGAGATTGTATTGCTTTTAAGATAATAGATGCACCAGTTTTTTCATCTCCTTCTAACGATGATATGAATTCATTTAACTTTTTTATAGTCTTAATTAAAGCAACTCCGCCGCCCGGAATTACTCCCTCTATAACAGCTGCCTTTGTTGCTGACAAAGCATCTTCTATTCTTAGTTTTTTTTCCAACATTTCAACTTCTGTTGCTGCACCAACATTAATTACGGCAACTCCACCAGATAACTTTGCTATTCGTTCATTAAGTTTTTCGTTTTCGTAGATACCACCATCTTTTTCAAGTTCTAATTTTATTTGACTTATTCGTTTTTCTATATCTTCTTTTTTACCTTGTCCTTCAATAATCGTTGTTGAGTCTTTTGTTGTTTTTACTTTTTTAGCTCTGCCAAGTTGTTCGATTGTTGTTTCACTCAGTTCAAGTCCTTTTTCATCAGTAATTAAAGTAGCACCTGTTATAATTGCTATGTCTTCTAAGAATGCTTTTCTATTATCGCCAAACGAAGGGGCTTTAACTGCAACACAAGATAAAGTTCCTCTTAATCTATTTAAAACGAGCGCTGCAAGAGCATCTCCCTCTATTTCATCTGCTATGATAAATAATTTTTGATTTGCTTTAACAATTTTCTCCAAAATTGGAAGAATGTCAGTTAAATTGTTTATCTTTTTGTCAGTAACTAAAATTAATGGCTCATCTAAAATTGCTTCCATTTTTTCTGTATCCGTGCACATATATGGAGATAAATATCCTCGTTCAAATTGCATTCCTTCAACTATGGAAAGAGAGGTTTTCATAGATTTGCTTTCTTGTATAGTGATAACTCCATCTTTGCCTACTTTGTCAATAGCTGAAGCTATTAACTCTCCAATCTCGCTATCCCCAGCGGATATACTAGCAACTTGGGAGATAGAATTAGATGAAGTTATAGGGGTGCTTATTTTTTTTAACTCTTCAACGACTATGTCAACCGCTCCATGTATTCCTTTTCTTAATATTATTGGGTTTGCTCCGGCGGCGGAATTTTTTACGCCTTCATTTACAATGGATTGTGCTAGTAAAACAGCGGTTGTTGTTCCATCACCTGCCACATCATTTGTTTTTATACTCGCTTCTTTTATTAACTGAGCTCCCATATTTTCAAAAGGATCAGGAAGATTAATTTCTTTTGCAATAGTTACGCCATCATTTGTTATTAAAGGAGTGCCATATTTTTTGTCTAAAACGACATTTCTTCCCTTTGGCCCCAATGTTATTTTAACTGTGTCGGCAACTTTGTTTACGCCTCTTTCAAGAGCTTTTCGCCCTTCGTTTCCACTTATAATTATTTTGCTCATTTATTCTCCTTCTTCAATTATTGCTAAAATATCGCCTTGTCTAATAATTTTGTAATTTTTATCATCTATTTTACAATCCATTCCGGCGAACTTTGAATATAAAATTTTATCTCCAACCTTAACATAAATTTTTACTTCTTTACCATCTACCAGCCCGCCAATTCCAACGGATACTACTTTTGCAATCTGTGGTTTTTCTTGGGCAGAAGTTGGAATAAAAATACCATTTGAAATCTGCTTAGCTTCCAATTCCTCTATTAATATTCTGTCAAAAAGTGGTTTTATTTTCATTTATTTTCTTCCTCCATTGTCTTTTATTTATATGCTATATATAAAAATAAATTTAAAATCTCATAGTTTTGACATATTTCGCATAAATTACAACAAGAATAATTTTACTTATATAGTAAAGTCAATGTCGACTGCCAAAGGGATTTAAGTTGAAGAAGAATAGAACTTTTAATAAGATATTTATATTTTTATTTTCAATCATATGCGTTGTTGCTTGTGTTTTTGTGGCTCAAGTGTGTTCTTCTTTTTTAGCTATTGGGAGTCTTGCAGTTTCTTCCAATACAACAAATAGTATTTCGGAGTTTAAAGTGTATGCGATTTCATTAGGGGCTCATTCTACAAAATATTTAGCCGATACAAGTGCGGCGACTTTTAAACAAAAGAATGCAGGGGGATATGTTTTAAAAGTAAATGGAGCTTATCATGTTTTAGCTTCTGCCTATGAGAAAGAAAACGATGCCAAACTAGTGCAAGATAATCTTTTATTGGAAGAGATTAATAGTGAAATTATAGAATTAACTTTTGAAAGCATCTTATTTGAAAGTGTGAGCTCAAAATCACAAGAAAAAGAATTTATTGACAGTTTAAGTGTTTTTAAAATTGTGTTTTTAGAACTCTATGATGTTTCAGTTTCTCTCGATACTTCTGTTATAGATAAAACAATGGCTAAAATAGAAATAATCTCAATAAAAGCTGATGTTGAAGAAAGGTTAGAAAAGATAAATAAGGGAACGACAGCAATTGATGGAATTTACTACCAAACAATAAAAAATAAGTATAATGATGTTATAGATGCTTTAATTTTATTAAAAAATTATGAAGAAACCGATGGCATTATATTGTCTGCAAAAATAAAATATTATTATCTTAACATACTAGATATGGCGACTGACTTAATTAACACATTAAACAATGAAATCTAGTATTTTTTTCGCTTTCTGGGGCACACTAAACTTGGCAAGGCTTTTAGCTTTGACTTTTAGGAGGTGGAAAATGTTCGGCATGAGAAATAGTCAGAAGAATTCAAAAGCTTCTAACCGTTCAAGATCAAATGTTGAATCTTCAAGAGAATCAAATAACTCGAGAGGATCCCAATCTTCAAGCGCAAGAGGGACTAAGTCCTCAAATACGAGTGGGTCACAAGGGGCTTCAACAAGAAATTGCTCAACAAGAAACTCCAGCGGATCTAATAATTAATTAGATTCAAGAAGAAAGACTGCTAGAAAGTAGCAGTCTTTTTTAATATCTTTCTTGTGTTTTTTGACATAATGTAATATCATAGATATATGGATTGGCTAACGACTTTAATAGATAGAGAATTTAACGGAAAGTTTTCTTTCCTTAAATTACTAGATGTTGTGTACAACAAAGAAAACAAGCAATGCTTGATAACTTTTTTATATCCTGAAAATAAGGTATTTAGCGATGAAAACAAAGAAGAAGTAACAAAATTTATAAAAAAAAAATTAGAATTAAATGCGAAAATTACTATTAAGTTTAGAAAAAGCTTTTTAGATGATGAACTAATAGAAAGAAATTTTTTTACATTATTAAAAACAGAATACCCCTCGATATATGCTCTTTCAAAAAGTAGTTTAAAAATTGAAAAAGATTTTAACAATATCAATATTAAATTTAAAATGGAAAAGACTTCAGCCGAGTACATTAATGAAGATGAGTTTAAAACAAAATTAAAAAATTTATTAGAATTAAAGTTCTGTTGTGAGTTTTCTATTAATTTAGAAAAGATAGAGATAGAGTTTAACGAAATTGAAAACATTAAAACAAAAAATGCAGATAATGTTTTTTCACAAAAAACACCAAGATACGAGGTTCAAATTGTAAAAAAGATTTTTGGGAAAGAAATCTGTCCAAAGCCGGAATTTATTAAGAATATAAAAGGCGAAAAAACCTCGGTTATACTTGCAGGAAAAATTGAGAACATTGAAAAGAAGAGTTATGAGTCCAAAAAGCAAAAAACAAAAGGACAAACTAAACATTATTATTGCTTTGAATTGAATGATTCAATAAATAGAATAGATGTAAAGTATTTTACCCCTGCCTCTAATGAAAAGAAAATGGATACATTAAAAAATGGAGATGAGGTTTTAATTATTGGTGATGTTCGTTCTTTCAATAACAAATTATCGCTTTATATAAAAGAAATTTCTTTTTGTAAACTTCCAGAAAAAATAGAAATCCCTGTTATTTTCAGTAATGAATATGAGTATACAAAACCAGAAGTATATTCTGTTTTGTCTCAAGCGAATTTATTTAAAAAACAGATTAAATATATAGAAACTATTTATTCTAACTCCTACGTTGTTTTTGATGTAGAAACAACAGGTTTAAACTATGAAACAGAAGAGTTGTTGGAAATAGGGGCAGTGAAAATACAAGATGGCAAAATTATTTCTAAATTTGCAACTTTAATCAAACCAAAAAGCCCAATCCCACATAGTGCGACATTAATTAATAATATAACGGACAGTATGGTTGCAAATAGTCCAAAGGTTGAAGTTGCTATAAGAGATTTCTATCGCTTTTCCCGTGGTGCGAAATTAGTTGGATATAATGTTGGGTTTGACCAAAAGTTTATACAGAAAGCGGCAAAGGATCAAGGGCTTTTCTTCGATAATGAATTTGTTGATGTTTTACCACTTGCAAGAGCAAAATTAAGAATGACTAGATATAAGCTAACTGATGTCGTTAAACGCCTACAAATTGAGTTAGAAGGCGCGCATCGCGCTCTTGCCGACTCTCTCGCCACCGCTGAAGTTTTCCTTGAACTAAACTCAGTTAATTATGCTTAAATTGGGTATTGACAAAGCCTTTTTATAGATTAGAATAATTATATTCAAACTAATAAGGAGAAAAAAATGGAAAGAGAATTTGATTGTAGAGATTTAATTATTTTTAAGGCGGGAACTGATTTTAAATTTAAAATAGGAATTAAGAATAAAGACAAAATAAAAGTAAAAGATTTACTGGACAAAAACTGGAAAATTTATCCTATAGAAGAAGTTAGAGATATAAAAGAAGTACAAGATTATATTCGCCTTTTAATAAGTGATTATAAAATAAGAGATTCTCGTTTTTATAAGTTGAATGAGTTGCCTAAGATTTTAAGAGGAACTAAAAGGTTAATAAAACAATTT
>JAQVQJ010000015.1:13301-14808 GCA_028701635.1 Clostridia bacterium
TTTCAGTATTTTGGGCTCTTAACATTTCTTCTGGAATCTTTAAGTCTTTTGCTACATTCCAGAAAGTTTCGCCTGAATTTGCAAAATAGATTTCAATTGTGCCATCGCGTTGTGGCAGTGGGTCGCCATTTTCAATGGAAGTTACAATCGCGTTTTGAACTTCTTTATTAATCCATATGGAAGTTTTTACCTTGCCATCAATATAGATATCTCTTCCTCGTTTTACTACTGCATCAACATCAGTTAATATATTTTCAACCTTTAAGTCCATATCTCGTTCGCCTATATTTTTCTTAAAACTGATTGGAATTTCCACTGATATAGAATTGACTTGTTCTTGTTCATCGTTTAAGAAAATTATATTTGAGTGAATTATACCTTCAATTTGCAACTCTCCATCTTCAAATCTTTGATTTGTTGTGGTTAAGTATGCTCCATCAACTGCTAATATTTTATCAATTCGAAGAGTTTGAGAATCTAATGTTACATTTCCATCTATTTTATTTTCAATAACTTCGTATCCGCTCACTTGATTAGATAAAAATGCCTCGGTTGCTAAATTAACATCATTAATTGTTGAGAATGCGTCAATAGTAATTGTTACAGGAGCAGTTTCAAAAAGGTCATAACATAGTCTTACGGGAACATTAACTTCAATAGTTTTTTCTTCGCTATTGATTTTGCTCTCCACAGTTCTATTCATTACTCTTGCAAAAGCTTCTACCATTGAGTTTTGTGTTGCATTTGCATCTTCTACTTCTTCTCTAAATGTTTCTTTATTAGTCATAGTTACTATGACGGGTCTATCTTCCTCTGTTGTATAAAGTATCTTTGTTGTGATTTCGCCTTCAAATATAACCATATTATCTAATGAATCTGCTTTTGTAATCATTGCGGTTGATGTTGTATTTAATATTTGTTGTACAGGCATTTTTGTATCGAAAATTGTAGTTTGACTGAAAGTTGTAGTATTTCTTGCAACATGTCTAGAAATTTCTATTTGGCTTTCTTTAACGAAAGTGTCAGGGTCTTCATTTTTAAAAATCTCTATTCCTTGATTTTTTATAGCATTTAATTCGTAGTCCAAAGTTAACTTGACATTGATAGAATTTGAATTTTCGGCTTTATTAATTTCAATATCCACAACATTAGGAAGAATTTTAATTAATGTATTTGGGTCAAGTCCTATATTTTCGATTTTCGCTGTAAATGTTTCGCATTCTTTAAGATTAGACATAATTCCATCAGTTAAAGAAAAAATAACATTTAAACAAGCTTCACCGGTGAAATTTACTTGTCCCATTAAAACTTCGAAGTCGGTGATTGTAACATTTGCATCAACCGACAGAACATTTTGAACATTCTCCGGTAGGGGAATAGTAAATTCATATTGTTCCCTTTTCATTTCCAAGATAGATTGCTTTACTACTTCCGCTTTTGTTTGATTTGCATTATTACTCATAACACTCCCCCTCGAAATTCGTTTATTATAATGTATAAAGAAAAA
>JAQVQJ010000131.1 GCA_028701635.1 Clostridia bacterium
TTATATACACAGCATTGTTAACCATATCAATTGAATTTATGTTGCATTTTATTTTTGTTAGAAAAAATTCAAGGAAAAAACTAAAATTAGAAGAAGAAAAATTGGCGGAGCGAATTTCAACAACGTTTATTTTTTCTCAAAAAGATGCAATTAACTATTTTTTAAATTTATCTAAAATTAATTATAGTGCAAAAAAATATACAAAATATATCTTAATTACAAACAAAACAAAATCAAATGATAATGATAAAAAAAGTAAAACAATTCTTTTTCCTATCTATTCTTACTCCCCAATTATGCCACAAGACCTAATTGATACAATAAATAATATAAAAAAACAAAGTGCTGAAAAACTTATAATTTGTGGGTATAAAATAGATAATTCAGCATATAAATTAGCACAAAAAATAAAAGAAATGAAAATTATATTACTAGATTCAAAAGATTGTTTTTTAAAATTAATAAAAAAATATAATTTTTTTCCTGAAAATTTAAAAGAATTTAGTATCCAAGAAAAATTAAAATTTAAAGAAGTTTTAAAACTTTCTCTATCAAGAAAACATGCGAAAGGATACCTAATAACTTCATTAATCTTATTACTTTCTAGTTTTGTTGTTAGATTGAATATATATTATGTAATAATGTCATCTTTTCTTTTGCTTTTATCTCTACTATCATTCTTTTTACCGCAAAAAAGTTATAAATTGGAGGATAATATCTTATAATTTTTAATATTTGGATTATGCTGTTATACTTATTATAGGAGAAAAACTATGAAAAAATTTTGGACAGATTTTAAAGCATTTATTTCAAAAGGAAATATTGTAGATTTAGCTATAGCGGTAGTAATCGGTGCGGCTTTTGGTAAAATAATTTCAAGCTTAGTAAATGATGTTATAATGCCATTGATAAGTCTTGCCACTGGTGGAGTAAGTATCGCAGATTGGAAATGGGTCATTACACCAGCAAACGAGATTACAGGAGTCGCCGAATCGGCATTAAGATATGGAGTTTTCTTACAATCAATTCTTGATTTCTTAATAATAGCTTTCTTTATTTTCTTGGCAATAAGAATAGCACAAAAATCAAAAAAGAAACTTGAAGAGGTTGCAAATGAAATTAAAAAAGAAATTAAAAAGAAGAAAAATAAAAAAGGCGAAGTAGTAGAAGAAAAAACATCTGTTGTTGGAGAAGATGTCGTTACAACAGAAAAATCTGAAAATAATAAAAATGAAATTATAAATTCAATGGTTGAACTAACAAAAGAAACTCAAAAATCAAATCGGTCGCAAGAAAAACTATTACGAGATATTAGAGATTTATTAAAAAATAAATAACCTGTTTAAGCGTGTTATTTAAAAAAAATTATTTAACAAAAAAAGAGGCATTGCCTCTTCTTTTTAACATAAAAAGAAAATTAGAAGTCGAAGTCGTCAAATCCTCCACGTCTATTGTTTCTCATTGCCTTTCTGTTTCTTGCTTTAATATCATAATAGATTTTTTCTTCATTAAGAGATTTTGAAGGAGCATATTCCTCTTGCGACTGTCTTTTGTCAAATTGTGCAGTTTTAAAGAAAGGTGTCATATCTGTTTTTATTGGATTTTCTTTAAATATTTTTATAACAACATTAAATTTATCCAATTGCCCTAATTCGTAAGGGTATATGAGTGGACGGGTTTGTCGCTGTGCTTGTTTTGTTTTGCTTGTCCCTCCGCTGTCCTTTCCTTCGCTTTTACTCTCTGATGTTGACTGTGTTTCGATAGATATATCCCCACACATTTTAGAAAAATCTTCACGAGTTTTTTGGTCTTCTGTACCAATAAAGATTTGAATGTTACAGTTTGAACGAATTGTTTCTGCCGCTTCCTTTCCATATTTATTATCTAGTTGGCTATAACTTTGTATAACTAGTGAATAGAAAATACCACGGGAACGACCAACAGTAACCATACTGTCCATTTTTTCAATTTTTGGTAAATTAGCAAATTCATCAAGCATAAAATAAACGTTTTTATTTAATCTTAATTTTTCCGTTTCACTCGCCTTTTCAATTAATTTTTTATATAATTGCGAAATACACATAGTCGCTATACAATGTCTACTTTCCTTTTCATCTGGAACTTTTATAAAGAATGCGGTTGGCTCATCTGTAAAATCATCAAAGGTCATATCACTAAAACTTGTAGCATAACAAATACCTGCATCTTGAAAGATTGAAATCCTGCTTAACAAAACACCCATATAAGAACGGGTTGTATTTGGAGCATTGTTTATTGAAGTTGAAGTTAAAGAACTAACCTTGGAAAATTTAGAACGATATCCGCAATAATTTCTTAATGTTCCGTATGGATTATCCGGATCATTATCCTTGTAAGTTGCAATCTTTGACATATTATAAAAGTTAAACTTTTCTCTAGTCATTCCTAATTCTGGGTCTGTGCTATCTTCTAACATAGCAAGCATAATACCATAAATAAAGTCTTGTGCCCCTCTTTCCCACGAACCATCTGTCTTACTTTCAACGGGTATAATAGAAGAGGCAATTTCACGCAGTTCGTTTTCTGCAGAATCTTTAAGCTCTTGTGCTTTTGCTTCTAAATCACATTTTAACTGATCTTTAAAACTATATGCGGATCTATTGAATTCATACCATTCTCCACCATAATCTTTTATGTCTGAGGCTAATTTCAATTTGTAATCTTTTGGGCTATCCCCACGGTGAATTTTAACTTCCTTAGTTATCTCTAAAGCTCTATGATATTGAACATAGGAATTATCCATTGGATTCCATCTATTAGATGCATAAGGATAACGCAAATCTAATACTTTAATTCTATATCCCGCATCTTTTAGTTGCAATGCATTATCTCTATAAACTTCGCCTTTGGGATCAGTTATTACAAGACAAGGTTTTGTCCCTATTTGAGACAAAATCCTAATTGAAGGATTGATATATGCTTGGGTCTTACCAGAGCCTGTAGTACCAATAATCATTGTGTGAATGGGGTAATAAATATTGATTAATAACTTATTACCTTTTGTTTTACTCCTAATAACTATGCCATCTTTTTTAACTTTGTTTAGTGAGTCCCATGTACAAGGATTAAATTTTGAGAGTGTTAAAAGTTCTTTCTCAGTAATAAAACGAGAATCATAATATTGGCTTATTTTACTGCCATCTCTTGCTACCCCTTCCCCGCTAGACCCACTTTTACCATCAGTTTTTAATACTTTCATTCCATAATAAATAATCATTAAAAGGAGTCCCGCCCCTATAACCATTAAAGTTGTTGTATTAGTTATCATTGTTGCTCCAAAAACAAAACCATCTTCGCTTAAACCTGCTCCAACAATAATTCCAACAATCACTAATAGTCCAATTAATATCAAGGGTGTCCACTTTTTTAAATCTTTCATTCTAGTCTCCTAGTTTGTTTTACCTACTAATTTATAACATATTTAAAATCTTTATCAAAATAATTCTTTAAAAAACAAAAAGCCCAGCAAAATCTTGCTGGGCTTTAAATTTTATTATTTACCTAACTCTATTTATGCTGCTGGGTATGGAGCCACTGTTGGTAAGAACGATTCCATAATTAATGGGAACAATGAATAGAAGAATACAATCATTACAACCATTATAGCTATTCCAACAACTAAAGAAATTAATCTTTTTTTAGCTTCTTCTCT
>JAQVQJ010000132.1 GCA_028701635.1 Clostridia bacterium
GTTAATAACCAGAATAACTCTTTGAGTTATTTCCGGTTATGTAACACTGAAAAACATCATCATTTTTGTGAAGCAAGTTCAATTAAAGAATAAAAAAAGTGGTACTAAGAATGGGGAGTACCATAGAGAGGCTTTCCCCGTCAGTGCTTACTGGCGGGGCAGTCTACTCGATTAGGCACTGGCGATTTTAGTCTTTTATCTGATCATCAATAAATTTTGCTGCAATGTTGCACCGTGCGTTTGGGTAGGCAAGCTCTTTGGCTGGTTTAGGTCGTGCGTCAGCTTTATGTGCAACCAGACAATGTGCTTGACTACGAAGTGTATGCTATTTCTCAATTATAATAACATCAGTCAATACTTCATATTTCTTTGGAAATCTATTGGCATCACCCTCTTGGTAAAATACCAGTTTCAAATCTTCCTTTCGTTTATTAGCAAAAGTATTTAAGTAACTATGAATACCCGGCTTTAACAGGTCGAAATTTCTTTTGAGTTTCCATGAATCCTCAAAAATTTCAGTATCTACTAAAATCAGGAAAATCCTATTTTCTGCACCAAATCTAAATTCACTCTGCTTCTCATAAAGATTCTTTGCTAAAAAAAGTGGATTTGTTTTTACTTCTTGCAATAACTGAATACGAAAGTCTTTTATACTTTTTAAGCAGTCTAAAGCTTCTTGAGTTGCATTATCTTTCAATCGTTCAGAAAGAACATAATACAAATTTGAATCATCATTATTGAAACGAATACCAACATTTCTTGCAGTTTGCTTCAATGTTGTCAATTCAGGTCGTAATCCTTTGCTTTTTCTCTCATCTTCTATAAAGTTTGTAGGTAGATATGTTACTTTAAGGTCAAAAGGTATGTTGTTCATAAAGAAATCAACACTCTTTATTTGACCAACAGTTGGAAGAACAATTTTGTGAGTTTTAAAAATATGCTCGATTAAAATACTTGACCAATGGTTATACCAGCTACAGATTAAATAATCTTGAACAGTTCGCATTACTCCATTTTCCATTTGGCTTAATAGAAAATCGTAAGAATTATTATCCTTGACATACTTTTTAACAAGATATTTGCCTAAATCATTCTGATTATCTGCACCCCATTTGAAGTTGTCGACCTTATATAATTCATTAACAAGATTGTCAATATCAAGATTTTTTAAAACACTCGCATTTTTCTCATAAATGTAATTATTGAGAATTGTATGAGCGTTCGTTGAATTTGCTGAAAGTTTTGTATATAATTCTTTAAACTGGTCATTTAAACCTGAACTTTTAAGTTCAATTGATTCTTTTTCAGTAAATTCGTCAATAATCCCTCTGCGTACAATGGATTTAACTTTCAGCCAAAGAGTTCCTAAATCATCGTTATTAAACTCTTTTAATTCATTGCTATCATGTTGTTTTTTCCAATAATTGAAATCTTTAGGCATGTTCTATGGTTTTTAATAATGCAGAAATTTTAATGAATTTATTTTGGCTAAGAAAATCGGATAAAATTTTGTTAATAATTTGGAATGGCTTATACCCCTTATCTTTTAATGTCATTATTTCCAAAACGGAATCAGGATAGTCCATTAAATCAACAATTTCAAGTTTTTCTTCATTTATAACAGACATGGGCTTTTTATAAGTAATAATAAAATCAGTCTGTAGCCCGTTTTTCCTATTATCTTGAACAACTGAATTAGCTGAATATCCTAATGTTTCAATGGAAAATAAATCAAATCCCGAAATATGAAATGTATTTACAACATTACACCAGGCATCATCATCAAGACTATTAAACATAAATGAAAAGTATTTCTCTGGTTTTAATACTCTAAAACATTCTTTTATAACCAAATTCATTAGTAAATTATAATCAGCCGAAGTTTTCTTCCTTTCTTTTGCTTCACTTACAATAATTTCGTCTTTATAATTAACTTCTTTATCTAGCCAACTATTCCATAGCATGCTTAACTCTAAATATGGAATTCTATTACCATGAGGTGGGTCTGAAAGTATAAAGTCGATAGAGTTATCTGGTAACTCTTTTAAATAATACTGACTTGGTTTATTAATTATTAAATAATTCTTTGAATTGTTTAATTCACAAAAATCTTTAGCACTATAATATTGAGATGGAATAAGAAATTGGTCTTTTTTTGCCTTTACCAGTTTTTTAAATCTCGTTTCAAAACAAGTCCATACATTATTTTCAAAGAATTCATTTGGCTGCCAGTAACCTATTACCCAACTACCAATTTCCTTTTTTTCACTAACTATTTCAGAACCATTTTCTTTAGTTTTATTTCTTCGTTTTATCACAAACACCATTTTACTCGCCTGTCCGATAGAAGACGTAAAACAAAACAGAAACATATTCCTCAGATCCTCATTTTCAATTTTAGTTAATCTTTCATAAAGAACAGCCAAAGCATATAAGTTCCTATCTGTAAATAAATCAGATACGTTTTGAGTTCCTTTTGCATTAATTCTTGAATTATGGAAGAATTTAGATCGCGGATAAAATCTATTAAGGTCTTCTTTTTTAAAGGAATTATATAACTCTATATCTGAATCATAAGGCTTGGAAACATTTCTATTTCTTGAGCCATTTGTATATCTAACTTCTGTTAATGAACCATTTTCCCACAAATAGTTTTGCCCTATAAACTCCTCTTTATTTCTCTGTACAACATAAAATGAATTAATCTCATCTTTTATTTCCTTTTCAATTTTATGAAACTCAGATGTTAATAATTTAGGGTCTATCTTTTTAATAATTTGCTCAGTAATGAATGTCGCACTTGGATTAATATCTATTCCTAAACCTTTTCGTCCATTAAAAACAGCTTCTGAAATCGATACTCCAGAACCTAAAAATGGGTCTAATACAATATCTCCTTTTTGGGTGAATTTTTCAATAAAGTCAGCCATGATATTAAATGGCTTTTTACCCCAATATTTATGTAAAGCATATAAACCTGTATAAGATTCTGCTTTATGAGAAATCTCCTTTGAGCTTACTCCCTCGACTTCAATCTCTCCAAAAAGATTTAATTGTTTCATCTAAAAATATTTTCTACAAAAATACATTTTTAAAGCCAGCTATCTAAATCATTTCCAATATCCTTATCAACGAGTTATTAAGGGTAGTGGGTGGGCTTGGGTGCGTCGGCAAGAAAACAGCTCTTTTGCAAATTTTGGGCGTGTGTCGGCTTGTGCGATTTGCAAATATGCTGTTTTGTGCGTTGGCTGTTTCCATTTTCTTGTCTTTATGCAGCAAAATTACCGCTGTCGTTTGTTTTTCTTCGCTTGTGCCTAACGGTTTGCGGTATGAAACGTTGGGGATTGCGGGCTATTTTCCTGTCCAGTTACACCGAACTTAATGCGTGGTAGAAAGTTTGCATAACCACTGAAACCCCAATGTTTTATACCGCTTGTGTGCGCCCTGCATGAGCAGAGCGCACCTGCTGGAAGCTATTGAAAAAGTTTAAAAATACAAATAAAAAGTAATAAACACAGCGATTCAGCGAGCGTAATTTTTAGAGATCATTTTTTCCGGCAGGTCGGTTCACACCAAAGCAGTGGCAGTTGATCAGCAAAAGTGACCAACCAATCAATGCCTCTATTTGTTTTATTTCATT
>JAQVQJ010000016.1:0-11622 GCA_028701635.1 Clostridia bacterium
TGTTGGACGTAAGTATCTTCCTTCATGAGAAACATAACTTCTTGTATTTAAGGTTGTTATAATCATTGCATAAGTTGCTGGTCGGCCAATTCCATTTTCTTCCATTTCCTTAACCAAACTTGCTTCTGTATAACGAGTTGGTGGTTTCGTAAACTTCTGTTCTGTATCTAGTTTTTTAAATTCAACAACTTCTCCCTCTTCAAGTTGTGGAATTTTAAAATCCTCATCTTCTTTTTCGGAATAATTTTTGTATACCGCTGTAAATCCAGGGAATTTTACTGCTTTTCCACTTGCTTTAAATCCATAGCTATTTGCTGTTATATCAACATTTAAAATATTATATTGAGCTTCTGTCATTTGACTTGCCAAAAATCTTTCATAAATTAATTTGTATAATCTAAAATTTTCAGGTGAAAGTGATGCCATAACACTTGCTGGCGTTTTCTCTATTGAAATTGGTCTTATTGCTTCATGGGCATCCTGTGCACTAGCCTTAGCTTTGTAAACATTTGGATTAGCAGGAGCATAATCTTTTCCATACTCATTCTTAATAAAATTCAAGGCTGCATCCTGTGCATCTGCCGAAATTCTTGTACTATCTGTTCTTATATATGTGATTAAAGCAACTTTGCCTTCCCCTTCTATATTAACACCTTCATAAAGTTGCTGTGCGCAAAGAGAGGTCTTTTTTAAACTCATTCCCAACTTGTTCAAGGCATCTTGTTGCATTGTACTTGTTGTGAAAGGAGCTGGTGCATGAGTTTTTGTTACAGATTTTTTTACACTTTTAACAATATAATCTGCATCTTTTAAATTAGTTTTTACAGTTTCTGCCTCTTCAGTATTCTTAACTTTAATCTTTTTGCCGTTTAGAGATTGTAAAGCAGATTTAAACTCGCCATCTTTCTTTTTTTGAAGATTAGCTGTTATTGTCCAATATTCTTCTGGTTTAAAGTTTTTTATATCAGTTTCTTTATCAACTATCAATTTTAATGCTACTGATTGAACCCTTCCTGCACTTAATTTTGGTTTTATTTTCTTACAAATAATAGGTGAAAGTTTATATCCAACTATTCTATCCAAAACTCTACGAGCTTGTTGGGCATCAACAAGCTTTAAGTCAATAACACGAGGATGTTTTAAGGCTTCTGTTACTGCATTTTTTGAAATTTCATTAAATACAATTCTGCATTTTTCTTCTGGCTCTTTCCCTAATATGTATGCAATATGCCATGCAATCGCCTCTCCTTCACGATCAGGATCGGTTGCGATTAAAACTTCATCTACTTTTTTTGCCTTTTCCTTTAACTCTTTGACAAGTTCAGTTTTATCTTTCATCATTTCGTATCTTGGGTCCATCTTTTCTAAATCAACTCCAAAATTCTTTTGTGGCAAATCTCTAACATGTCCTTTTGTTGCAAAAACATCATAGCCTGCGCCTAAATACTTTTTTAATGTATCTCTTTTCCCTGGTCCCTCAATAATAACTAATTTCATTCTTCTCTCCATTAAGCTAAAATATATGTATTTCCTGGAATTTGTTTAATAATTCCTTTAATTTGAAGCATAGTCAACATACTATTCAGTTTATTTGTTGGCAACTTCGTTTCCGCCTGTAATTGCTCAAAATCTCTCTCTTCACATTCTAATAATTTCAAAATCATTTGTTCTTCTAGACTGACTTGCAATGAAGCGGACTTTAAAGATGTTACAACTTTTTCACGGAAAACGCAAACAATATCTTCAAAATTTAAAACGCATGCTCCTTGTGCACTTCTTATAAGCCTATTTGTACCTTTACTCATCGCGCTTGTAACGTTTCCCGGTACTGCAAAAACTTCCCTTCCCATTTCTAATGCAAACTCTTTGGTATGCAACGAACCGCTTTTATCTCCCGCCTCCGTTATCAAAACGCCTTTTGAAATTGCCGCAATAATTCTATTTCTAAAAGGAAAGGTATAAACTGTTGGAGCAAAATTTGGACGATATTCACTAATTAAAAGTCCTTTCTCAACTATTTGTTGTGCTAACTGCGCGTTCATTGCAGGATAGAGATTGTCAAACCCGCCACCCAAAACTGCTATTGTCTTTCCCTTGTTCTCTAATGTTGTTCTATGTGAAATAGTATCAACCCCCGCCGCCAGTCCACTTATTATAGTGAAATCATTTTGCACTAAGCCCTTACAGAATTGTTCTGTAATTATTCTGCCATAGCTTGTTGGCATTCTTGTTCCAACGACTGCGATACCATCTGTATTTAAAAGAGAAATATCTCCTTTGCAAAAAAGAGTAAAAGGAGGGGTTTCAATATTTTTTAGACTTTCTGGATAACTTTCGCTATATGGAGTTAAAATTATAATGCCTTTCTCATTTAAATTGTTTATATATGAATTTAAAAGACTTACATCATTAAGTGCTTTTTCCATCTGTTCAACTATATTATGCGAACCTCTTTCAAACAAAGAGTCAATATCTTTTTTATGATTAAAAAAGTCTGTTAGAAAAAGTTTAGGCTCTTTAAATAAAGACAAAAGCTCTTGCTCTTTCTTATAGGTCAAATCAAACATACTAAGGAAAATTAATGCTCTTTCATCTAAGTTATATTTTATTTCCATTTAATTCCTTTCAACTAAAAAATCATACCACAAATGAATTTCATCTCAAAAAGATTAGCAAAAATTATTTTTCATACATTTTTAGACATTTGGATTTTTTAATTGATATATTTCTCTAAAAGACAAATAATATTTTATATGAAAAAAGCAAAAAAGATTAGTTTAATTTTAGGAATAAGTCTAGTTGTTTTTTTATTTCTAGCAGTTGGATTAGCTTTAACATTTGCCTATAATTTCACAAAAGGCGAGGTCTTTGACTCTGAACGACTTGTCAATTCGGATTTAAAAATAAATATTTATGATAAAGACAATAACCTCATTCCAGATAAAAATATGTTTAATAATCAATACATAAAACTATCTAATCTCAATCCTGAAACAATTGAGGCTTTTATATCGATAGAAGATAAAAACTTTTACTCGCATAATGGCGTTAATATTAAACGAATGGCAAAAGCAATGCTAAAAAATATAAAAAGCGGACAAACGAAAGAAGGGGCATCAACTATCTCTCAACAGCTTATAAAGAATACTCACCTTTCCAACGAAAAAACGTATTCCCGAAAATTAAAAGAAATTGCTTTAACAATGCAAATGGAAAAGGTATTAAGCAAAGATGAAATTCTTGAAAACTATTTTAATGTAATCTATTTTGGTAATAACATCTATGGTATAGAAAATGCATCAAAGTTCTATTTCTCAAAACCTGCAAAAGAATTAGATATAGGAGAAAGCGCAATTCTTGCTGCCATTATCAAATCTCCTGCAACATACTGCCCTATAAATAATCCAGAAAAATGTTTAAATAGGCGAAACTTGGTTCTTGCTGAAATGAAAGAAGACGGAAAAATAAACATTGAAACTTGCGAAAAAGAAATTTCAAAACCATTACAAATAAATGTCGATAAGAATTTTGATAATGGTCAAAATTCATATTCACAAGCAGCTATAGAAGAAGCAACGAGTATATTACAAATTCCATCAAAACAAATCGCACTTGGCGAATATAAAATCTACACTTATCAAGACCCACGAAAACAAGAAGCTTTAAAAGAGATTATCGAGAATGAAAATATTTCATATGATAAGTCAGCCATCTCAATTAACAATTTATCTAATGGTATCGAGGCATTTTATGGCGATAGTTCATACTCTATTTTAAAAGCTAAACGACAACCTGGGTCTACCATTAAACCACTACTAGTTTACGGCCCTGCAATGAATGAAAATATTATTTCTCCTGCAACAAAAGTTTTAGATGACAAGATAGACATTAACGGATATAAGCCTCAAAATTATTCAAAGTCATATTCCGGATATGTCAGTGTTAGAGAGGCAATAAGCAAATCAATCAACATTCCCGCAGTTAAAACTCTTTCATATCTGGGAATAGACAAGGGTAAATACTATGCCAAAAGATTGGGTTTGAAATTTGATGAAAAAGACAATGGCTATGCTTTGGCTCTTGGCGGAATGACCTATGGAACAGATATAAAGACACTTGCAAGCGCTTATTCCTCTTTCGCACAAAATGGTAAATATACTTCTGCTAAGTTTATTTCAAAAATTACAGATAAAGACAATAAAGTAATATACGAAAACAATAAAATGTTTGACCAAGTTTTAAGAGAAGATGCCAGTTATTTGACCTTGTCAACACTTATAACAACTGCTAAAGAAGGAACTGCAAAGAAATTAAGTTCTCTGCCTTATATGGTAGCGGCTAAAACAGGAACGGTTGGAAGTGGCGATGAAAACACCGATGCTTACAATATTTCCCTAACTAGCGAAGATACAATTGCTGTTTGGATTGGCAACCTATCAGGTGAAAATATAGGGAATATAACCGGAGGCAAACAACCAACAACAATCGCAAAGGATTATTTTAATGAAATATATAAAAAACACACCCCAAAAGATTTTGAAATGCCAACATCTATAACCGAAATTGAGATTGATTCATTAGAATTAGATAATAATCACATTGTTTTAAAAGCAAATGATTTCATTCCAGAAAGATATAAAATTAAAGAAATTTTCTCTAAATTTAATCTACCAAAAGATAAATCAACAAACTTCCTTGAAATCAATCCTGCTAGTTTAAATGGCAGAATTCAAAATTCAAACAATATTTTAGAATTTGAAGCGGAGAACTATATGGCATATGATCTATATAAATTAGAAAGTGAAAAAGAAATACTGTTAAAATCTTTTAGTGGCGAACAAGGAAAAGTTACTTTTACTGAGCCTTCAAATAAGAAAAATAGTAAATATTTCCTAATCACAAAAATCAAAAATTACGCCACAAACGAAGAACTTATCAGCGAAAAATCTAATATTGTCGAGATTGTTGCGCAAGGCGAAAAGATTGTCTCAAATAAAAAACTCGACAAATGGTATATTTAAAATTAATCTTTTTTCAAAGTTAAAGTAATTTCGCTGGCGGCTTTCGTATAAGCACGAACGAGTCCGCCCGCACCCAACTTTATTCCCCCAAAATATCTAACAATGACAACTAAAATATTAGATAATCCTTTCTTATTGATAACATTCAAAATAGGTTTGCCAGCTGTTCCACTTGGCTCGCCATCATCAAAAGCTTTTTCCGCATAATTTTCACCAACGATTTTATACGCATAACAAATATGCGTTGATTTTTTATGCTCTTTCTTTAATTCTTCTAAAATTTTCTTAACATCAGCAACATTATCAACTTTATAAACAACTCCAATAAATTTTGATTTTTTTATTTCTATCATTTACTTAACTGTCAACTTTATAAATGCTTTTTTACCCTTTTTAAGAAGAGCAAAACCATCTTTAAAGTCATCTTTTCTTAATTTTTGTTCGTAAGAAGCAACCTTTTCATCCTTTAGTAATAGACCCTTTTGTTCAATTAATCTTCTTCCTTCTGATTTAGAAACAATCAGTTTAGAATTAACTGCCACATCTATAATTAAAACTCCGTTTTCAAAATCTTGTCTTGAAATCTCATAAGTTGGTACATTATCCAAATTTCCTTCGCCGTTAAATAATGCCTTTGACGCCTCTTGAGCTGCAATAGCATCAGCTTCCCCTCTAACAAATTTAGTTATTTCAAAAGAAAGAACTTTTTTAGCATTAACTATGTCCTGTCTAATTAAAAATTCAACTTCTTTCATAGAAACATCAGTGAAAAGTGCAAACATCATTTGAACACAAGAGTCTGGAGTTTGATAAACTCCTTGATAAAAATCATAGGCTGAAATTTTATCTTTATCTATCCAAATCGCACCTCTCTCAGTCTTTCCCATCTTTTTACCATCGGGTGTAAGAAGAAGTGAATTTGTTGCTCCTATAAGGTTGTTATTTGTTCCGTTTAAAAAATTGAGTTTCCTTCCCAATTCAACTCCGGCAACAATATTTCCCCATTGGTCAGCCCCAGCCCATTGTAGTTCGCAATTTTTAGTTTCATTTAAGTGAACAAAGTCATAAGCCTGCATAAGCATATAGCCCATTTCAAAGAAAGTTAACCCACCTTCTTTAATCCTGTTTGCGTAGATGTCGTTAGATAACATATGGTTAACATTAAAATGAATTCCTACATTACGCATAAAATCAATATAATCAAGTCCCTTAAACCAATCAGCATTATTAACAATGATCGCAGGATTTTCACCATCAAAATTTAAAAAAACTTTCAATGAGTTTTTAATTTTTTTAATATTCTCGTCTATTGTCTTCTTGTCTATTACTTTTCTTAATTCATTTTTGCCAGAAGGGTCACCAATGCAAGCAGTAGCACCGCCCATTAAAAGTATGACTTTATGACCTGCCTGTTGAAATTTTCTCAAAATACAAAAAGGAACGCAATGTCCTATATGTAAACTATCCGCAGTTGGATCAGTTCCTTCGTAAAGAGTAATCTGTTTACCGCTTTCTAGCAGTTTCTTTAACCCCTCTTCATCTGTGCATTGATATAAAAGCCCTCTTTCTTTCAATGTATTGTATAAATTTGTATTAATTTTAGTTTCTTTCATATATCTTCCTTATTAAAATAAGTTATATTAATTTATATATTTTGTCAAATAAATAATGATAATACAAAAAAATTGCAGATAAATTTAAAAAAGTGTAATATAAAAATATGAGCGAAATAACGGGAATAAATAAATGTGGAAAAGATAAATATAATATTTTTCTAGATGGGATTTTTTATTGCACACTAAAAGCAGAAACAATTTTAAAAGCTGGATTAAAGAGCGGAATAAACATTTCAAAAGAAGAAATTGAAGAATTACAAATGCAAAATGAGAAGTTGATTGCTTTCGATAGATGTCTAAGATATTTAGAAAACTTGAAAACAGAAAAACAAGTGAGAGATTATTTATACTCAAAGGGCTACACAACAAAAACTGTCAACTATTGCATAGAAAAGCTACACAATTACAAATATTTAAATGATGAAGAATTCGCAAAGTTATATGTGAATTCATATGCAACAAAAAAGGGAAAAAGACTCCTTGAATTTGAGTTAAAAACAAGGGGGATAAAGGAAGAGATTATTAAGAATGTTCTTGAAAACAATGAAAATAACGAAGAAATCTTAGTAAATTTAGCCCAAAAGTTTATAAAAAATAAACCAAGAGATAAAAAGACCGCCCAAAAACTCTTTGCTCACCTATCATCAAAGGGATTTAATTTTGATGAAATAAATAAGGTAATAAAAAAATTAATTTATGATTTTGAAGAAAATGAAGATGAAATTTATTAATAATGATTAAAAAAAATAATTTTCCAGAAAATAAATTAGGAGCAATTATGAAAGTTGGTATTGATATTATAGAAGTAGAAAGAGTTAGCGATAGCAAAGATTTTCTCGATAAAGTTTTTACACCATTGGAACACGATTATATAAATAAATTTTCAGCAAAAAAAGAGCGAATTGCTGGTCATTTTTGTGCAAAAGAAGCGATATTTAAGGCTTTGGATATTATATTTATTAACTATCAAGAAATTGAAATTATACACTCTCAAACCGGTCGACCTTTGGTTAATTTTTATGGAAAAACAAGGGAATATTTCGCTGAGAATTTTGAAGATATTGATATTTCCATTTCTCATTCAAAAACAATAGCAACTGCAATTTGTTTTGTTGAACCAAAATCTAAAGTTATTTATGTTTAAAATAATTAATAAAAATTGATTAAATATCAAAAAAATTAAATATATTTAATTTGTATATATTTTTAAAAAAATTTAACTAATTTATTTTGATTTAATTAAAATTCATTATATACTCATTTTAGAGGGGTTGTGATGGATAAGATAAGTTTCACATCAATGATAACTGAAATTGTGCTTCCACTTTTTACTGGTTCACAAATAGTTGGTGAAGAACTTTCCTCCTCACGTGATTTTGAAGCTGCTCAAGGACCTAACGGAACGATACTAATTAAGCCTTCAAAATCCGATGAATACCGTTTAATAGTACAAAGAAATCAACCATTCAAAAGTAATGAAATTATACTTGTTAAGGCAATTATTAGCGAATTAGTTTTAATCTCTTCTCTAGGAATTGGCGAACCTGCATACTTACATAAACTTCAACATAGCGCTATTGAAAAAGCAATTTGCTCATCTTTGAGTGAAAATAGCGGATATGTTTTATTAGAATTATTATCAGAAATTACTAAATGGGCGGAAAGAACCTATGAAGGCCGAGAGTTAACGTTTGGGTTTGTTATTAATGAACTTTCTGTTTCTCCAAATCCTATTCCAAATCTTCACTTTTCAAAACTGCTTTCCAATGATTTTATGGCTTTGCTCTCAGATGGAGTAAAATCTACCATTGAATTTGATAGATATGGCTATCTTTTGAAATACATATCCTTAAAGCCAAGAACAAATCATCTTATCTGTCCTCAAAAATATTTATCTTTTGCTTCTTATTGTTCAGTTAATAAAATAGGTGTAACTTTAAACGAAAAAGGCGATATGATGGTTTTCAAAAACAATACACTTATTTTTGCAAAAAGACGAGGTATTTGGAATTCATTTGACCATGGAACTTTAATCGACTTATTATCTAATAAAGGCTCTCACACAATAAAAGAAATACGAAGAAATATTTACATAACGGCACTAGATGTTTCATTTGCTGGAAATGGCGGTTGTATTGTTTACTTAAACAGAGATAATAATACTAACCAAATTTTAAACTGTATAGATAGCAATGACCTATTAACAGAAAACTATTACAATCAAAAGAAAAAACTAGAACAAGAAGAGGCAGAAAAATTATATAGTTTCTTCAAAAAGCCAATAGTAGAAAATGATAACATAAGTTTTGAAGAGCATATCGCAGATGAAAAGTCTGTTAAGACTTCTTCTCTAATTTCTATTATCTCTGGAAAAAAATTTCACGAATTAAATAGAAAATTACGCGAAGAATTAGTATCTATGGACGGTGCTATTGTAATTGATTATGATGGAACAGTAATTGCTTGTGGTGCTATAATAAAGATTGAAGCAGGAAGTTCAGGTGGCGGAAGACTAGCGGCAGCAAAAACTCTTGCAAAGTTTGGTACATCATTAAAAATATCAACAGATGGAATAATTCAAGGGTTTGCTTTTGATAAGAGAGGAAGTAAAGTAAAACCAATATTCACAATAGGTTAATATTTCTTCTTTTAAATAAATTACTTTTTTGTTGGAGCGATAATCAAGTTTGCGATTGCATCATTATCGGCTTTTGGATTAGCTTCTTCAACAGCTTCTTTTATAATAATAGGATCAATTTTTTTAATTATTTTATCGCTTTCTTTATAATTTTCATTGATAACATTTAAATCGTACTCAATGTTTTGAAATTGACTACCCCCTCCAACCTTTATTTGCTTTCGAGATTTTCCATATTTTAAAACTTCTGTAACCTTTTCTATACGTTTTAGAGGCTTAGATATAAAATAGGACGTTATTATTATGAATAATACATATGCCCCGCCGATAACTCCAAACCAAACATACTTTGAACTTTCTGTATTAATATTTAAAGCAAATTTTACGGCAGAAACAATTTCAGTTTGGGGGGCTGTATTTATTGTAAAAAAGAATAGAAACAACATAAAAAAAGTTATTGTCGGAGGCACTATCGAAAAGAAAATTTGACTGCTTAAAGGTTGAGTTTTTAAAAATCTTGCTATCACAATAAAACCAGATATATTTGCTAATACAAACAAAACTAACCCTATGTATGCTTCCAAGGTAAAGACAAAACTAACTCCTCCTGTCTCAGAATATTTTATTGTATTTAATAATGGACTAAAAAGAAAAAACATTCCTATATTAGAAATTAATGCCAATGCTAACCATACTTTAGTTGATGTTCTCATAAGATTATAATGTATAAAGTTGATTAAATTATACCTAAAATTATGGTATAAATAAGGTAATAATCATTCTAGCAATAATCATATATTGAGTTTTCTTTGATTATTTAAAAAATAGTGATATAATATGCGTTAAGTTGGAGGATTTTTATGGCTGAATTAACAATGGAAAAACTAGTTGCGTTATGTAAAAATAGAGGCTTTGTTTTTCCGGGAAGTGAAATCTATGGAGGTTTTGCTAATACTTGGGATTTTGGCCCAATTGGTGTAGAGTTAAAAAATAATATAAAGAAAGCATGGTGGAAAAGATTTGTTCAAGAAGATCCAAATAGCTATGGAATTGATTCTGCTATTCTAATGAATCCAAAAGTTTGGGAAGCAAGCGGACATATTGCTAGTTTTGGCGACCCTAAAATGGATTGTAAAAGTTGTAAAACAAGACACAGAGCGGATACAATCATAGAAAATTTTAGCAAAAATACTGTTTCAGCTGAAGGAATGACCAATGAAGAAATGGAAAAATATATAGCCGACAATAAAATTAAATGCCCTATTTGTGGGAAAATAGATTGGACGAATATCCGCAAATTTAATCCTATGTTTACAACTTCAAGAGGAATGGTTGGAGATGCAAGCGACGTTGTTTATCTCCGCCCTGAAACATGCCAAGGAGGATATATAAACTTTTTGAATGTCCAAAGAACAACAAGAGCCAAAGTTCCTTTTGCTATTGCACAAGTAGGAAAATCTTTTAGAAATGAGATAACTCCGGGAAACTTTTTGTTTAGAACAGTTGAATTTGAACAGATGGAACTTCAAATGTTCTGCAAAGACGAAGAATCCATGGCAATTTATGATAACTATAAAGAAAATGCTTTAAAATTCGTTGAAGATTTAGGACTTAATTCAAAAAACTTAAAATTTCATGACCATGATAAATTAGCACATTACGCAAAAGCGGCATGTGATATTCAATATAACTTTCCTATCGGTTGGCAAGAGCTAAATGGAATACATCACCGTGGCACTTGGGACCTTTCTCGCCATCAAGAATTTTCTGGGAAAAGTATGTTATATCTAGACCCATATACAAATGAAAAATTTTTACCAAATGTTATTGAATATTCAATTGGTGCAGACAGATTAACTCTTGCAATCTTATGTGAAGCCTATGAAGAACAACAACTAGAAAATGATACTCGTATCGTTATGCATTTTCATCCCTCAGTTGCTCCATATAAAGTAGCTATATTACCTTTACAGAAAAATCTAAACGAAAAAGCACAAGAAGTTTACAATGGATTATCAAAATCATTTATGTGTGATTATGATGAAGCAGGAAGCATTGGAAAACGCTATCGCAGACAAGATGAAATTGGAACTCCACTTTGCATAACAATTGACTTTGACACACTCACAGACAATACTGTAACCATTCGTGATCGTGACACGATGAAACAAATTCGTTTGCCAATTACAGAATTAAAAGAATATATTCAAAACATAGTTGAAATATAACAATTCCAAATAATATAACAACCATAGCAAGTTGGGTTTTTCTTGGTTGCACTGAATTAACTAAAATAATAATACCAAATAATGTAATAAACATAGAAGGATATTCCTTTAGTAATTGC
>JAQVQJ010000016.1:11722-14504 GCA_028701635.1 Clostridia bacterium
AAATATAACAATTCCAAATAATATAACAACCATAGCAAGTTGGGTTTTTCTTGGTTGCACTGAATTAACTAAAATAATAATACCAAATAATGTAATAAACATAGAAGGATATTCCTTTAGTAATTGCAAAAGTTTACAATCTATAAATATCCCAAATAGTGTAAAAAACATAAGATATAGAGCTTTTAGTAATTGTACTAGTTTGCAAACTATAACTATTCCAGATAGCGTAACTATAGGAGAATGGGCTTTTGAGAATTGTACAAGCTTAACTTTAGTAAAATGTCAAAAAAAGCGTAGGTTTGATTTATTAAAAGGTTTTATTAAAATAGGCGATTGTTATTTTAATGAAAGGAACTTTAAAAAATTAAATAAAGAAAAACAAGAATTAATGAAAAATGAAAATAAAGAATTATTTGAGAAATTAAAAGAAAGAAAAATAGAACAATCCTTAAAAGTAGCTTTGTCGAGTAGTTTAGGAATAACGAAAAATGATTTATTAGATAATTTAACAAAAACTTCAGAAGAACAAGAACAAACAATGTAAAAAAAAACTCAGCAAGTGCTGAGTTTTTTTATATTTAATCAATCAACTCTAATATTAATTTATTGGCGACTAAAAAGCCTTTATTTGAAAGGCGAAGATAATTATTTTCAAACTCTAAAAAACCTAAATTTAACAAAGAGGCAAGTTCGCTTGCTTTCTTTTTTTCTAAATCATAAAAATTATTTCTAAACTTTACTAAATCTAACCCCTCGCTTGTTCGTAATGCAAGCATAATAGTTTCTTCCGCCAACTGCTCTTTTGTTAAACTTTCAATCGTTTTAACATTCTTGCTATCTCTCTTTAAGTAATAAGAAATAAAGTCTCCTAATTTTTCCGTATTTGCTATCCTCTTGCCATCTAAAAATGAGTGTGCGGCGAGTCCAAAGCCTATGTATTCGCCCATATTCCAATATACCTTATTATGTTTTGACTTAAAACCTTCTTTGGCAAAATTTGAAATTTCGTATCTTTCAAAACCAAACTTTTTTAACATTTTAACCGCAATTTCATACAATCTTGCAATTTTGTCATCTTCTACTCCCTGTGGTAATAACTCTGCCAACTTTGTGCCATCTTCAACCATAAGCATATAAAAGGAGAAATGTGTAACAAATTTAGATGTTCTTTTTATAAACTTTTTAATTTCACTTTTCTTTTGATATGGCAATCCTAAAATAAAATCAACCGAAATATTATCAAAGCCCAATTTTTTTCCTTTTTCTAAGACTTTAATACTATTTTTTATATAATTTTTAAGCATTTTTTTATCATTTTGAATTCTACCAACAAATTCAAGAGAATGTTTATTAAAACTTTGAACTCCAAAACTCAATCTATTTATTCCAATTTTTTTATAAAAGGCAAGTTTAGTTTCATCGGTTGAATTTGGATTACATTCAATGGTTATCTCTGCATTTTTATCAACTTTAAACTTTTTTCTTATCTCTTTTAAAATATTTTCAATATAAGTTGGTTCGACACTTGATGGAGTTCCTCCACCAATATAGATTGTTTTGACAACGAAGTTTTCTATTGATGAGATTTCTCCACTCGTTTTACTCGGTCGAAATGACACAGAATTTATTTCTTTTTTTTCAAACGAAGCTAAAAAATATTTTTCTTTAAAATTCATTATCTCGTTTTCTAACGCTTTAAAATATTCTTTTTTCTTTTCTTCACTTTGAACGGACGAAATAAAGCTACAATAATAACATTTGCTATTACAAAATGGTATATGTACATATATTGAAATATCTTTTCTAATCATCGCTTATCTCTTCCATTTCGCCTTGCAACTCTTCTGTTACCATTGCTTTCTCAAATCTGTATTTTCTAACAAAAAATCTTGAAACTGAAAAAGCTATTGCTGTAAGTTCAAGAATTTTCAAAAGTGCATCTGTATAAGCAAATACGTATATATCATATATAAAGAAAATAGCTGGAGGAAGAATAAAAAAAATTCTCATATAAATAAGTTTTTTAATTCTAAGACCTAATGTGTATAACATTAAAGAAATCATAGGAAGAAAGTCCATTATAGGAAATGGCATAAAAATTGCAGAATTAAAAACCAATACTAGAAATATTAAACCCATCATCCATTCAGGAACTACTTTGAGTTTAAGCTCATAAATAAAAAATATAATAGTTCTTACCGTAGCTATGAGCATACCAATACATGCAGTATATGTCCCTAAAAATCCAAACGAAATAGCTATAAAAAGATTAGAAATTATAGTAATTGTTATCTGCTTTTTCTTAGTTCCAACAAAATAACTCAACATAACGAGTATAAGGGCAATAAACCCTATTACTTGCGAGATTATATAATTTGTTGTTATTATTTCTGGGAACATCGACTCACCCCTATTTATCTTTCGTTATTTAAGATTTATTATTTATTATCGTCTAATTTCAAAATCGACATAAATGCTTCACTTGGTAACTCAACTGACCCTATTTGTCGCATTTTTTTCTTACCCGCTTTTTGTTTTTCAAGTAATTTTCTTTTTCTTGAAATATCGCCTCCATAGCATTTTGCAAGAACATCTTTTCTCATCGCACTAACCGTTTCTCTTGCTATAATTTTTGTTCCTATAATTGCTTGTATAGGAATTTCGAAAAGTTGTCTTGGAATAATACCTTTTAACTTTTCAGTGATTGCTCTGCCTCGAGCATAAGCTTTATCTCTATGAACTATAAGGCTTAAAGCATCGCAAATTTCTCCATTTAACA
>JAQVQJ010000017.1:0-12470 GCA_028701635.1 Clostridia bacterium
AATTGGTACAAAACAAAGTAAATCCTATTATTGAAGGAATGGGCTATGAAGTCGTAGAAGTTGAGTATGCTAAAAAGATTGATGGAATGAATTTAACTTTTTTTATTGATAAAGTTGGAGGAATTAAGATTGATGATTGTGAAAAGGTTCACAGGGCAATAGATAATCAACTTGACGAACTAAATCCAACAGCAGATGAAAAGTATATTTTGAGTGTTTCATCAGTTGGATTGGATAGACCGATTAAAACGGATAAAGACCTTCAAAGGAATATTGGCAAAGAAGTAGATATAAAATTATATGTGCCAATAAACAAAAAGAAGGATTATACAGGGATATTAATTGCTTTTGATTCTGAAAGTGTTATAATAAATGCAGAAGAGAAAGAAATTAAACTACCGAGAAAACTAATAGGTAACATTGTTTTACATCTTGAGTTCTAGAAAAACAATAAAAGAAATAAAAATGGAGGAATAATAGAATGATTAATAAAGATTTCTTTTTAGCACTTGATGAGTTAGAAATGCAAAAAAAGATAAACAAAGAACAATTTATTGAAACACTTGAGGCAGCATTGACTTCAGCTTATAAAAAAACTTATGGGGAAGCAAAAAATGCGTTAGTAAAACTTATTCCAGAAAAAAATACTATAAAAATTTATAGTTATAAAAAAGTTGTGGAAGAGGTTGAAGATCCAGATAAGGACATTTCATTGGCTGAGGCTAAAGAAATTAAAAAATCCTATGAAATTGGAGATAGCATCGTAACAGAGGAAACAACAAAAGACTTTGGAAGAATTGCAGTGCAGACTGCAAAACAAGTTGTTATGCAAAAACTTAAAGAGTTAGAAAGACAAATAGCAATTGATGAATTGAGCGAAAAAGAAGATGAATTACTTACGACTGTTGTTAGAAGAATTGACAACGGGATTATTTATGTTCAAATTTCAGGTTCACATAGTGAAGGTGTTATGCTTGAAACTGATCAAATTCCAGGAGAAAAATTTAAGGAAGGAGATAGAATTAAAGTTTATGTTAAAAAGATTAGAGAATCATTCCGTGGACCTCAAATTCAAGTTTCAAGAAGTAATATTGGATTTGTAAGAAAATTATTTGAACTTGAAATTCCAGAAATAGCAAGTGGAGAAGTTATTATAAAAAATATAGTTCGTGATCCAGGTAACAGAACAAAAGTTGCTGTTTATTCAGACAAGCCAAACATTGATGCAATTGGATCTTGTGTAGGGAATAGAGGGGTTAGAATAAATACAATAGTCGCAGAGTTAAATGGGGAAAAAATAGACCTCGTATTATACTCAGATGACCCACTAGAATATATAGCAAAAGCACTAAGTCCAGCGAAAATTTTAAGTGTAGAAACAAATGAGAGTTTAAAAGCATCAAGAGTTATTGTTCCTAACGATAAACTTTCACTTGCTATTGGTAGAAATGGGCAAAATGTTAGACTTGCAGCTCGTTTAACAGGCTGGAAAATAGATGTTAAACCTGAATCTGAAGAAAACAAAGAAGAAGATAAACCTGTTGAAACGGAATATGAATTGACAGAACTTCCTGAAGAAGATGCATCAACGTTTGATTCTTTTGAGGATATTGAAGAACTTGAAGAAATAAAAGATGAGGAATAAGAAAGATGTCGGAAAGTTTAAGAACTTGTTGTGTTTGTAGAAAAAAAATGCCTAAAAAAGAACTGATCAGAATTGTAAAAACATCTGCGGGTAAAATATTTGTAGATAAAAACGGAAAGGCAGATGGTCGGGGAACGTATATATGTAAATGCAATGAGTGTAAAAATAAACTTTTAAAGTCAAAAGGACTAAACAGAGCATTTAAATGTCAGGTAAGAGATGACATATACGCAGAAATTATAAAAACGGATTAAATAATAAGGGGAGTATTGATGGCAGAAAAGGATAAAAACAAAGAAGGATTTATTAATTTAAAGAAAATCCACGAAATACAATGTGGCGGTTTTGTCCAAGGATTAATTAGAGATTTAAGATCTTCACGCATTCAGCTTGATCATATTTTATCTGAGGCTTTTGATATAAAGAAGAGAAATGAAATTAAAAATATGCCGATTGTCGAAGAAAAAATAATTGAGAGCGAAACAGTAAAAGAAGAGAAAACTGAAGCAAAAATAGAAGAGCAAGTTAAAAAATCAGAAGAAATAAAATATGAAACTAAACAAAACTTTACTCCTATAAATAAAGAATCAAATTCAAGACCATTTAATAATGAAAGAGATTATCGAAATAATCAAGGAAGTTATCAAGGAAATAGACCTTTTAACCAAGATACCAGACCACCATACAATCAGAGTGGAAGACCTCCATACAACCAAGATGGTAGACCGCCTTTTAACCAAGAAAGAAGACCATATAACCAAGATGGTAGACCACCTTTTAATCAAGAAAGACCATCGTATAATCAAAATGGTAGACCACCTTATAACCAAGGTGGAAGACCACCATATAATCAAGATGGAAGACCACCATATAACCAAAGTGGAAGACCGCCGTATAACCAATATAATCAAAATGGGCAAAGATCAGATTTTAGAAAACCCTCTGGAACAGGATTTGCTTCAAGTGCAGAAAATAACTTTAAATCATTCGTGGCAGAAGGTGTTTTACCTTATGAGCCAGCTAGATCATTTGGAAATAAAAATAAATCTCCAAATAGAGATAATTCGAAAGATTTTGAAGAAAAAAAATCAACAATAAAGCAAAAAAATAATAAGAATGTTTTTGTTAATAACTCTGATGGCTTTGAAGAAGTAAGAATGGGTTCAAGAAAACTTGTAAAGAATAAAAAAGAGAAAGAGATTTTTATTGCACCTCAGATAGAACATGCAATTATTACATCTGATAAGATAACAGTTAAAACATTGTCAGAAAAAACAGGAAAGCCTGTAACAGAAATTATCAAAAAACTTGTTATTTTAGGAATTATGGCAACTATAAACAGTACTATAGACTTTGAAACTGCTGAATTAATTTCAAATGAGTTGGGTATAACATTAGAACTAAAACTAGAAAAGACTTTTGAAGAGAAGTTGAAAGAAAAAATTAAAGGTGTTGATAATGAAAAAGAAAGTATTGAAAGACCTCCAGTTGTTACGGTAATGGGGCATGTTGATCATGGGAAAACTTCTTTACTTGATGCTATAAGAAAGACAGACGTTGCTACGGGTGAGGCTGGCGGAATTACACAAAAAATTGGAGGATATTCAATAGTTGCGGAAGGTAAAAAAATAACTTTTATTGATACTCCGGGACATGCGGCATTTACAAGTATGAGAATTCGTGGAGCGAATGTTACAGACATTGCTATTTTAGTGGTAGCGGCAGATGACGGTGTTATGCCTCAAACGGAAGAAGCAATTAAACACATAAAAGCGGCGGGAGTTCCAATGATTGTCGCTGTTAATAAAATGGATAAGCCGGGAGCAAATTTAGAAAAGACAAAGCAACAGTTAGCTGATAAGAATGTTTTATCAGAAGAATGGGGTGGAGATGTTATTTTTGTTCCTATATCTGCGAAAACGGGCATGGGCATAGATAAATTATTAGAAACTATACATTTAATTGCAGAAGTTCAAGAATTAAGAGCAAATCCAAAAAGTTTGGCAACAGGAGTTGTTATTGAGGCAGAATTAGACAAAAATCGCGGGCCAGTTGCTTCAGTTCTTGTACAAAATGGAACATTACACGTTGGAGATAATATCGTTTCCGGATTAACTTATGGTAAAGTTCGTGCAATGTACGATGACAAAGGGAATGTTATAAAAAAGGCAGAACCATCAGTTTGCGTTTCTGTTCTAGGTTTCTATGATGTTCCAAATTCTGGAGATTTAGTAAGTGCTATCGATGAAAAATTATCAAAACAAGTTATCCAAGAACGAAAGAATATTATAAAAATGGAAAAAGCGGCTTCAACTTCTGGAGTTTCTTTGGAAGATTTTATGAGCAAGGTAAATGAAGTTAAATTAAAAGCAATAAATATAATAATTAAGGCAGATGTTCAAGGCTCAGTTGAGGCGTTGGTTCAAACATTAACCGAGATAAAAAATGATGAAGCAAAAGTATCTTGTATTAGTAGTGGAGTTGGTTTTGTTACTGAATCCGATATTCTTCTTGCTAAGGCTTCTTCTGCTATAATTATTGCGTTTAATGTTAAGACAGGTCCTAAAGCAGCACAATTAGCAAAGGCAGAAAAAATTCAAATCAAAAATTACAATATTATTTATAATGTTGTTGATGACTTGACTGAATCTATTTCTGCTATGAGAACTATTAAATACGAACAAGTAGTTATAGGACACGGAGAAGTAAGAGCAATATTTAAGCTATCAAGCATTGGATATGTAGTTGGAAGTTATATTTTAGATGGAAAAGCTACAAAAGGTTCGTTTGTGAAAATTTATCGTGGTGATGAACTTATATGCGAAAACCAAATTGAAAGCTTAAGAGTTGTTAAAGATGAAAAGAGCGAAGTTTCAAAGGGATTTGAATGTGGAATTAAAATAAAAGATGGAAATTTAGCTCAAGTAGAAGATAAACTAGAATTCTATGAAAATGTGCCTATAAAAAATTAGTAAATATTTTAATTAAGGGGGAAGTTGTATGAATTTTAGAATGGAAAGAATTGATTTAGAGATAAAAAATGCACTTTCTTTAATAATTTCTCAAATGAATAATAAGGTATTATCTGGTAATTTTATTACGATTGCAGAAGTCAAAACTTCTCCGGATTTATATAACTCAAGGGTTTCAATATCTTTTTTGAATGATGGAAAAGATAATAAGGAAATTTTAAAAACCCTTAATGAATCAAAGGGGTATATAAAGAGAGAGTTGGCAAGAAAAATGCGAATTAAAAGAATTCCAGATTTATTTTTTGTGTCTGATAAGACAGAGCAAGGTGCGGATAGAATTGAAGAATTGCTAGCGCAAATAGTAAAACAAAAAGAAGATAAGAAAGATTAATTTATTATAAGGGAGAGCAATCGCTCTCTTTTTTAATAAAAAAGTTTAGATTAAACAAAATAACCTATATGGATACACAAGTAAAAAAAATCAAAATAGAAAAAGACAAGAGTAAATATGCTCAAGGGGCTTTAATTCTTCTAATTGGTGGATTAATTTGCAAATTTATAGGGGCTTTTTATCGCATTCCATTATCAAATATCTTAGGAGCAGAAGGAATTGGTATCTATCAGTTAATCTTTCCTGTTTACTCCCTCTTTTTAATAGTTGTGAGTGGAGGTATGCCAATAGCTCTTTCCAAGATAGTTGCAGAGTGTAGGGCAAGAGGGGAGAAGAAAAGGGCAAGAAGATTTTTATTACAAGGAATTATATATTTATCAATTATTTCGATATTTTTTTCCTTGATTTTCCTTTTATTTGCCAAAGAAATTGCAATTTTTCAGGGGAATTCACTTGCAGAAACGGGATATTTTGCCGTGGCGATTGCAATATTCTTCGCTAGTATTTTAACAGCGTTTAGAGGCTATTTTCAAGGATATCAAAATATGATACCAACTGCTATTTCACAGATTGTCGAGCAAGTTTTTAAACTCTCTTTGGGGCTAGGTTTTGCTATTTTATTTTTAAATTATGGCCTTGCTTATGGTGTATTTGGTGCAATGTTGGGTGTTGCAATTGGTGAGATACTTTCTCTTATCTATTTAACAATTACATATTTTGTTCGTAGAAGAAAGCAAGAAACTATTTTAGAGCCACAGATAACTGAAAAATTCTCGAAAGATTTTAAAACATTGATTAAAAAATCATTGCCAATAACACTAAATTCTATAATTCTTCCTTTGATTATTGCTGTAGATAGTTTTTTAATTATCAATTTACTAATGAAAACGGGGGTAGGTAACTCTGTTTCTACTCAAATGTTTGGAGTTTATTCTGGAATGATTAATTCGCTTATAAATTTGCCGACAATAGTTTCCTTATCTTTGGCAGTTTCGCTTGTGCCAACAATTTCATTTAATAAGGAAAAAGGGAAAGATTTTTCAGGACTAGTTTCTTCGACTTTTAAAATAATAATGGTTATTTCAATTCCGTGCATTTTAATTTTCTTATTTTTTTCTAATCAAATTATGGCTATTTTATATCCCACAACAAGTGGTTTTATTATGAATTTAGGAGCGAATTTACTTAAAATTTCTGCAATAAATATCTTATATATTTCGATATTACAAATAACAACAGCAATATTGCAATCAACTAATAAAGGGGCGATTTCATTAATTAATTTATTTTTTTCTGGAATTATTAAGGTTTTTTTAACGATTTTTCTAGTATTATCCCCGCTTAATATTTATGGGGCAGCAATAGCATCTGTTTTATGTTTTGCATTAGCTTCTGGACTTAATTTAATTGCATTAAAAAATGAATTTAATTTTGAATTAAAATCACGAGGTATAGGGTATATATTGCTTTCTTCATTCACTATGTTGGGAATTGCACTTGGATTAAATTATTTATTTAATTTATTAATTCCTTTAATTTATTCGATATTTTTATCTTTATTTATTGCGGGAATTATTTATTTATTTTTAATTCTTTTATTTCCTATTTTTGAAAACGAAGAATTAGATAGTATTCCTTTTAGAAATAAGATTAATTTATTTAGGAAAAAACTTTTTTCAAAATCTAAAAAAGTTTAAGTATATATATATGTCTTTTGGCAACAATTAGATTATGAATAAAGAGGAATTAATTAAATTTGCAAGCAGACAAGCAAAACTTTCTAAGACAGATTGTTTAAATTGTCTAAACGCTATTACTGATATAATTGGTCAAGTCTTAAAACGCGGTGACCAAGTTAGAATTAGTGGTTTTGGAAAATTCGAACCTAGAATTCGAAATGAAAGAAAAGGAATAAATCCTCAAACTTTAAAACAAATTACAATTAACCAAAAAATAATACCTTATTTTAAAAGTGCAAAAAAGTTAAAAGAAAATATAAAATGATTAAAACTGTTTTTCTTCCATAGATTGATCATAAATTACCAAATATGGATTGGTCTGTTCTTTTATGTATATCTCTACGGTATCGTAATTTACTACCATTTTAAAATCATTTAGTTCATTTGCAACATTAGAATTTATTTTGCATTTTTCCTTTATATCTTTCAAGATACCTTGTGTCCAGTCCAATTCTATATCGTATTTTTTCTTTAACTTTTTGTTTAATGTTTTTTTAAGAAGTTGTTGAAAATAATCAGTTTGTTGTTTAAGAAGAAAAATCGAAAGTTTTTCAAATTTAGGTTTTATTTGTTTATTAAGAGAAATTTTTAATCTACTTGACCACCAGTTTGTAGCTATTTCAGCGCTTATATATTCCATAGCGATCTCCTTTGTAATAAAGCTATTGTAACTTAAAAAATAATTTATGTCAAATTAAAAGCTTTCGTATCCTATAAGTTGACAGAATGGTTTACATTTGGTATTTTTTAATATGGAAATAGGCAATATAAAAGTTGAAAATAATATTTTTTTAGCACCTATGGCAGGTGTTAATGATGTTGGATTTCGTGCACTGGCAAGTTTTTTTGGGGCAGGAATGACTTACACGGAAATGGTTAGTGCAAAAGGGCTGATATATGGAGAAGGAAAGTCTTTAAAAAATATTTTAAATCAGGATTTTATAAACAGTGAACCTAAAATGTCGGCAAACAAAACCGCTTGGCTTTTATTAACAGAAAATGTCGAAGATAAAAAGGCAATTCAAATATTCGGTAGTGATCCAAAATTTATGATTAATGCTTGTCAAAGTGATTATTTAGATAAGTTTGATTTAATAGATATAAATATGGGTTGTCCTGCACCAAAAATTATTAAAAATGGTGAAGGAAGTGCCTTAATGAAAGATATTGAAAAGGCTGAAGAGTTAATCAAGGCTTGCGTAAGCTCAACAAATAAGCCTATTTCAGTTAAATTTAGAAAAGGATACAAAAAAGACAATGCAGTTGAGTTCGCTAAAATGTGTGAGAGAGCGGGAGCAAGTGTAATAGCAATCCATCCTCGTTTTACAAGTCAAGGCTACGGAGGGATCGCTGATTATGAAGTTATTAAAGAGGTTAAAAAAGCAGTAAAAATTCCAGTTATAGGCAGTGGTGATGTTAAAGATTTTGAAACATATAAAAGAATTCTTGAAACTGGTGTTGATGGAGTAATGATTGGCAGAGCAAGTTTAGGAAATCCTATGATATTTAAACAATTGAATGACTTTAATAATAAAAAGACACCTATTCCACTATTTAAGTTTATTCAAAAAGGTGACTTTTTTAAAGATATAATCTCAAAAGAAGATTTGAAGACTTTAGAAGAAAATGAAAATTATATAAAATATCTTTGTGCAAAAAAACACGTTACGATTTTACGAAGATATTTCGCAGAAAATTATTTAACTAAATATATGAGAAAGCATATGCTTTGGTATGCTAGCGGATTGAAAAGTGGAGCAGACTTGAAACAGAAAATCGCTCGTTCGGTTGATTTAGATCAATCACTTGAATGGTTGAAAAATTCTTTTTTATTATAAAAACTCTTAAATGTCATGTTCTATTTATAAGTTTTTTTAAATATATTACTCCTGAGAATATTAGGAGGAAGTATGAAAGTAAAAGCAGCCAAATTCAAAGAGCCGAAAGTAAAAAAAGTTAGAAATGATGATTCTGTTGCTCCAATTTGGCAAACTATTTTAAAAGGTTCATTAATTGCTCTTTCAATATCTCTTGTCGGCATTTTAATTTTTGCATTTTTAATTAAGTATATTGCAATTCCAACAGAAGCTATAAAGCCTGTAAATCAAGTTATAAAGGGGATAAGCTTGTTGGTCGGTACTTTCTTTGCATTAAGAAAGATTGACCAAATGGGGTTGGTTAAGGGCTTATTAATAGGACTTGCATACACTCTTCTTGGATTTTTTGTTTTTTCTATTCTTGATGGAAATTTTGAATTAGACAGAACTTTATTTAATGATTTTCTTTTTGGTGGGATAATAGGTGCGATTTGTGGAATCATCTCTGTAAATTTTAGAAGAAAAGCGACAAATTAAGAATTTTTATAAAGATACTAAAAAAACTTTGAGAAAAACTCTTCTTATTATAAAATAAATTCGGTTAGTGAGTAAATTACTATCGAATTTTTTTAAATGGGCCTATAATTTATCGCCATAAGTTAAGAGCCACAACAGGAGGTATAGAATGGCAAAAAAATATGTTTACCTTTTCTCAGAGGGAAATGCAGAAATGAGAGAACTCTTAGGGGGGAAAGGAGCTAATTTAGCAGAAATGACTAATATCGGGCTTCCAGTTCCTCAAGGGTTTACAATTTCAACTGAAGCTTGTACAAGATATTATGAAGATGGAAGTAAGCTATCAGATGACATTGTTAATCAAATAATGGAAGGTTTAGCAAAAGTAGAGAAAATCACAGGAAAGAAGTTTGGGGATAAAAACAATCCACTTTTAGTTTCTGTTAGAAGCGGAGCTAGAGCGTCAATGCCTGGAATGATGGATACAATTCTTAATCTTGGTATTAATACTGAGGTTGTTGAAGGATTAATAAAACTAACAAATAATCCACGTTTCGCCTACGATAATTATAGAAGATTTATTCAAATGTTTTCAGATGTAGCATTAGGACTTGAAAAGAAAAAATTTGATAATATATTAGATAAAGTTAAAGAAGAAAAAGGTGTTAAACTTGATACTGATCTTGATGCAAATGATTTGAAAGAAGTTATAGCAAAATATAAGGTACTCTTTAAAAAAGAAATGAAATATGATTTTCCAGAAGATCCGAAAGAGCAATTACTTGAAGCTGTTAAATCAGTTTTTCGTTCATGGGATAATCCAAGGGCTATCTATTATAGAAGAGTCAATGATATTCCTTCATCTTGGGGAACAGCAGTTAATATTCAATCAATGGTTTTTGGAAATACAGGAGAGAAAAGTGGCACTGGTGTTGCTTTTACTCGTAATCCATCAACAGGAGAAAATAAACTCTATGGAGAATATTTAATGAACGCACAAGGAGAAGATGTTGTTGCGGGCATTAGAACTCCAAAACCTATTTCTGAACTTGAAAAACAAGATAAAAAACTTTACGATCAATTTGTAGAAATTACAAAGAAATTAGAAAATCATTATCGTGATATGCAAGATATGGAATTCACTATTGAAAATAGTAAGTTATATATGTTGCAAACAAGAAATGGTAAAAGAACTGCATATGCGGCTTTAAAGATTGCCGTTGATTTAGTGAATGAAAAAATGTTAACTGAAAAAGAAGCTCTTATGAAGATTGACCCAAAGCAATTAGATGCACTTTTACATCCTCAATTTGATTCAGTAGCACTTAAAAAAGCAAAAGTTATTGGAACAGGACTTCCTGCTTCTCCTGGGGCAGCAAGCGGAGTAGTTGCGTTTACAGCAGAGAAGGCTATTGAACTTCATAGTAATAAAAATAAAGTAGTATTAGTAAGACTTGAGACTTCTCCAGAAGATATTCAAGGAATGGCAGCCAGTGAAGGTATTTTAACAGCTCGTGGTGGTATGACATCTCATGCTGCTGTTGTTGCAAGAGGTATGGGAACAGCTTGTGTTGCAGGTTGCCATGAACTTGTAGTTGATGAAAAAAATAACACATTTACACTTGGCGGAAAGACTTACAAAGAAGGTGATTATATCTCTATTGATGGTTCAACAGGTAATATTTATGGAGAAAAAATCAATACCGTTCCAGCAACTTTAACAGGAGACTTTGGAATAGTTATGGGCTGGGCAGATAAATATCGTTCATTACAGATTAGAACTAATGCAGACACTCCAGCTGATACAAAAAATGCTTTTGAATTTGGAGCACAGGGAATTGGACTTTGCAGAACTGAACATATGTTCTTTGCTGCAGATAGAATTGCAGCAGTTCGTGAAATGATTGTTTCATCAACAATAGAGGAAAGAGAAAAAGCGCTTGCAAAAATACTTCCAATGCAGAAAAATGACTTCGTTGGATTATATAAAGAGATGAAAGGAAATCCTGTTACAATTCGTTTCTTAGACCCACCACTTCATGAGTTTTTACCTCATGAAGACAACGAAATTAAAAAGTTAGCAGAAGAAATGGGATTAACATTCAAGAAGTTAAAAGAAAAAATCGAAGAATTAAAAGAAGTTAATCCAATGATGGGACATAGAGGACTTCGTCTTGATGTAACATATCCAGAAATTGCAGTAATGCAGACAAGAGCAATTATTGAAGCGGCACTTGAAGCTAAGAAAAAATATGGATATGATATTCACCCAGAAATAATGATTCCAATCACATGTGATAGTAAGGAATTCAACTTTGTAAGAGATATCGTTGCAAAAACAGCAGATGAAATAATTGCAAAAAATAAAGAGACTCTTTCTTATAAAATTGGAACTATGATTGAAATTCCAAGAGCAGCCTTAACAGCTGATGAGATTGCAAAGACAGCAGAATTCTTCTCTTTTGGAACAAACGACTTAACACAAATGACTTATGGATTTAGCCGCGATGATGCTGGTAAATTCTTAAATTCATATTATGAAAGAAAGATATTTGAAAGAGATCCTTTTGCACATCTTGATCAAGTTGGAGTTGGAAAACTTATTGAAACTGCGGTAAAACTTGGTAGATCAACAAGACCTGATATTAAACTTGGAATTTGTGGAGAGCATGGTGGAGATCCATCATCTATTGAATTCTGCCATAAAGTAGGTTTGAATTATGTTTCTTGTTCGCCATTCCGTGTGCCAATTGCACGATTGGCAGCAGCTCAGGCTAACATTAAATATCCTAGATAAAAAACAAATAAATTCTTAATTTTGGGGTATTAATAATATAGAGGTAAAGTATGAAAAAACTTTTATCAATATTGTTGATACTCTTTATTTTTCCCCTTGGATTGATATTTTCAGGGTGTGTTCCAACAGTTGAAGAAGTGGCGGGAATTTACAAGCTAGTAGAAGTCTATGATGAAGAAAAAACATATAAAGTTGGAGAAACTCTCAGTGATAGAAATTTAACCGAAGATTCCGCAGTTTTAGTTTTAAATAATGATAAAACATTTTCTGCAACGTACACAGATTTAGATTTTGGTGGAAATATTGAAGGAACGTGGAAAAAAACAGAAAATGCTGTATTATTTACATCAACGCCTATCAAATCAGTAGAATTAAATTTTGAAATAAAAAAAGATGGAGACCTCTTTTTAATGATAGAAGGGGAATCAGTATTGCTTTTAGAAAAAATTGAAGAATAAAAAAACTGTCATTTGAGTTTTACTTCGAAAAATTGAAAATTGAAGAATCCTATAAAAAGATTTTTAGCTTCGCTCAGAATGACAAATAAAAATAATTTTTCTATATCACTTTTTAGTTTATGCTTTTTTAGTTTA
>JAQVQJ010000017.1:12570-14404 GCA_028701635.1 Clostridia bacterium
TTTTTAGTTTATGCTTTTTTAGTTTACAATTTTAAATTATTATATTCTTCATAAGTCATTTGTTTGTCTATAAATGTATTTTCATCAACTATATCAAGAATCCTATTAGAAACAGTTTCTACAATTTCTTGATCATGGCTGGTAAAGATCATAGTACCTTTAAAATTTTGCATACCTTTGTTTAAGGCTGTAATTGATTCAAGGTCAAGATGGTTTGTTGGTTCATCAAGAAGTAAGAAATTCCCGCCTTCAAGCATCATTTTTGCCATCATACATCTAACTTTTTCTCCACCTGAAAGAACACTAGCTTGTTTCAAGGCTTCTTCGCCTGAAAAGAGCATTCTACCTAGCCAACCGCGAATAAAAGTTTCGGTTTGGTCTTTGGAATATTGTCTTAACCAATCTACAAGAGAAAGGCCGCATTTTTCAAAGAATTTTCTATTATCTTGTGGAAGATAAGATGCTTTTATGGTTTTTCCCCAATTTACACTTCCGCTATCAGCCTTATCTAATCCCATTAAAATATTAAATAGGGTAGTTGGAACAAGGCTGTTTGAAGCTAATATAACCATTTTATCTTCACGGCTTAATGTAAAAGATAAATTTTTAAATAATCCTTTTTTTGTTAAATTTTTTACATTTAAAATTTCTTTTCCAATTTCTTGTTCATATTTGAAATCTATAAAGGGATATTTTCTAGAAGATGGTTTGAAATCATTAATTGTTAGTTTTTCAAGTTCTTTTTTACGAGAAGTTGCTTGTTTAGATTTAGATGCATTTGCAGAAAAACGAGCGATAAAGTCTTTTAATTCCTTTGCGCGTTGTTCATTCTTTTTGTTTAAGTCTTTTGATTGTCTTGCCATTAACTGACTTGTTTCATACCAAAAATCATAGTTTCCCAAATACATATTTATTTGTCCAAAATCAACATCGCAAACATGTGTACAAACTTTATTTAAAAAATGTCTATTATGCGAAACAATTATAACTGTATTTTCAAAGTCTAATAAGTAGTTTTCTAGCCAACGAGTTGATTTGAAATCCAAGTTGTTTGTTGGCTCATCGAGAATTAAAATGTCTGGATTTAAAAATAGTGCTTGAGCTATAAGTACCTTAACCTTTTTTTTAGGGTCAATATCTTTCATTTTAGTTTCAAATAATGATTCCGGTATCCCTATTCCTGCTAAAAGAACTTTCGCTTGGCTGTCTGATTCCCAGCCTCCCAATTCTGCATATTCTGTTTCAAGTTCAGCAGCAAGATTTCCATCAGCTTCTGTAAAATTTTCTTTTTGATACAATTCTTCTTTAAGTTTTGATATTTCTGTAATGCGTTTATGCCCAAGTAGAACAGTTTCCAGAACGGTGTTTTCATCATATTTATTTTGATTTTGTTCAAGAACAGACATTCTTTCTTTTTCATCAATTATAATTTCACCCTTATTTTGTTCTATTTCGCCTGTTAATATTTTTAAAAAAGTAGATTTTCCAGATCCATTTGCTCCAATAATACCATAACAGTTACCCTTAGTGAATTTAAGGTTAACATCTTTAAATAATATTCTACCGCCAAACTGTAATGATATATTAACTGCTTGAATCATTTGCCCAATACTCCTTGTTTAAGTTTTATCTCGAGAGTATAGCATATAAAATAACCAAAGACAAGTTTAAACATCATTTAATTGTTTTTTGTTTTTGAATATTTATGCTAAAATTAGTTTAAATTTATAAGGAGTCATATGAAAGAGGATTTTGAATTAACCTCAAATGAAGAAATTGAGGAAACAAAAGAAGTTGATTGCAAAAAATATTTTGAAGAGATTAAAAAACTTGC
>JAQVQJ010000133.1 GCA_028701635.1 Clostridia bacterium
CGAGCGGAAACCGCCAGCATCGCCCTTTCAACTCTTGTGTTGTTCGGCGTTGGAGAGTTGAACTAAAAAATAAATTATTTTATTTTTCTTTGGTTAAAAATCTCGTATAGTATTATAGAAGCCGCACAAGAAACATTTAGTGAAGAGGCTTTCCCTACCATTTCTATTTTTGCACCCACATCACAAATATCTAAGTAAAATTTAGACAACCCTACACCCTCATTCCCCATTAATAATATTGTTGGTTTTGTAAAATCAATCTCTTTAATTGAAAATTCCGCTTTCTCGTCAGTTGCCACGATCTTTAATCCATTGTATTTTGATTTAAATAAACTTATAAAATCTAGTAGTTGTTTATTGTCATCAAATTTAAATAATGGGATATTGAAATACGAGCCCATCGAAGTCGAAATAACTTCTGGATCATAGATATCTATGGCATGTCCAGTAATAATAATGGCATCAACCCCTAGGGCGTCAGCACTTCTTATCATGGTTCCTAAGTTTCCTTTTCTAGAAGGTCTATCAAAGATTATAATCAAAGGACATTTACTTTCAGGAAGAATGTTTTCTTTTATTTTAAAAATTGCTACGAGTTCAGAGGCATCATCTTTTCGGCTTATTTTACTCATTAATTCTTTACTGAGTTCATAATTATTTTCAGTTTTTTCCGACAAAATCTTTTCTTTTGCCCAGTTTGATAAATTATCGTAATTAGTAAAAATAAAATTCTTAACTTTCCAACCATTTTCTATTGCGATATTAATGTTTCTTACACCCTCTACAAATATCTCTTTATTTGAAAATCTCTTATTGCGATTATTTTTAATGGTTTCAAAATGTTGAAAGGTTGCATTTTCTTTTCCAATTTTAATAAATTTCATATAGCAATTATACCATAAAAAAATATCTAGTTAAATTTTTTTATTAAATAAATTTGGCGCTGGAGAGCTGAATTAACTTTTAATAAAAAACCACTTTAAATTCGTGGTTTTTTATTATCTATTTTTTCTAATCTATTTGCAATTTCTAAAAATTCATTGCTATATAATTTTTTATCATTTTGCAAATATAACTGACTAACCTTTGTGTATCCTTTTTTATTCAAAGCGAGAATCCTTTCATCTTTTAAATATTTATCGGCTACTTTCTTTAAGTTGAAATTCTCTTCATAGAGTCTCGCTTGTAAATCTGCTTCAAGTTTATCACATTGACGAGTAAATTTTGCTTCTTCTGTTATCCCTTCTTCAAATTCTTCAATTATATTCAGAAAGTATTTTGCATTTTTAAATCCCTTAAAAATAGATAAAACAGCTTTTCTTCCATCAATCTTTTTAGTTTTAATTTTTTCTTGATCAAAAGGTGTTAAATCTCCAATAATAATTTCTTCTGTTTCGTGTAACACCAACATCATAAAAACTTTTTGTATATCAATATCAATTTTTTTGCTTGCATAAATTCCCATAGCTAGCATACAAGTTCCAAAAATATGTTCCGCTATACTTTCAATCCTAACATTTTCTAATTCCCAATTTACCCAACCCTGTCTTAGAGTTGTTTTTAATTTGCAAGTCAATTCATAAAGTTCTATTATTTTTTGTATTTCTTTTGTATTCATATTTTCCCTCATATTAAATTAATCTATTGTAAAAATTAAAATTTCTACCACGAGCCGCCGCCTCCGCCACCGAAACCGCCTCCGCCAAAGCCTCCGCCTCCGCTACCGCTACCAAATCCACGACCAGAACCGCCTCTTCCGCCAGAATTTGCAGAGTTAAATTTTACTAACGAACGAGAATAAAAACTATTAGTTCTGTTCATAGTGCTTAAAATATAGTATCCAAAGAAAAGATTTCCGTTAAAATGCCCAACATACCAGTCAGGAGTGTCAACGATAAGCCCTTCAAATTTCTTTATCCATTCATCACTAACCCCTAGTACATAGGCATAAGGTAAAACTTCATAGAAAAGAGTTGGATCATCTTTTACCAACATCTTAATTCTATCTTTTTCTGTAACTAAAATAAATTGCTTTAATCCTATTAAAGAGCCAAGGATTTTGTTTCCTTCTTCTGTTCTTATATTGATTTTTAAAATTAAATAAATCATTGATAATATTAAAACAGGAATTATTATTGAAAGTATTAATGGGTTAATGTATGAGTCAGTTGTTAGTATTACAGTGTAAATTACAGACCCTAAGAATAATAGTGCTCCGCCTATTCCCAAGCTAATACTTATCTCTTTCCCCATAGCATATTTAAGTTCTCTTGCAACTATCATTAACATTATTCCTAATGTACTTATTCCAGCAAAAATTGCACTTGTTCCTAAGTTGAGAATATACAATCCAGATTTTTCTCCAAGATAAGCATATAACCCAAACATTAACCCTGCAATTAAGAAAACGAAAAGTCCTCTCATAAAAATTCTATCAGTTGAAAAATTCTTTTCTTTGTTTTCGTATTTAATCGAACTCATTGCTCCGTTTATTGCAGTTCCAACACTTTCGTTAGTGTCACTTAAATTAATTTTATCTTTTTTCTTAAAAAGTGCATCAAAAATTTCTTTTTCATAGCCTTTAAAACTCTCATCTGCTTCTTGTACTTTTTGCAATTTACAATCTTCTTCGCCATTATCGATTATTTTTATAAAACCCTTATTTGCCCAATAGACTATCAACGAAGCTATGTCTTTTTTGTTAACAACTCTGTCAATAACATATCCCACATCAGCAGGTGTCATGCCTTTTGGTGCGGTAAATTCAACTACTGGAATTGGTTCTTTATTATTGTTTTTCTTCCAAATCCATAAAGCAATTAAACCTAGCAAGGCAATTCCGCCTATAAGAAATAAAATATCAGGAACAATACTTGCCCTTTGAGTTATGAAATATCCTTCTTCTAAAATAACTTTTACGGTAATAACATTAAAGGCAGGCAATGTTTCATTATAAGTAAACGAAAAGGCGTTATCATTTATATCCACTTCTATTTCATCTACCGTTCCGTATTCGCCAACATAAAAATATGCTATCGGTTCGGTTGTTGGGTTTTCAAACTCAACATTAACTGTGATATTAGAAATTGTGGTATCCCAACCACTTACAAAATTATAATAAAATTGATCAAAGGTTGATATTTTATCATCGCCAATATTTATGGTATATTCAATTAAATAATCATGTTCGTCACTATATGTGTAATATTGTGAACCTATTTGAAGTACTAAAAACTCTCCGTCGATATATGAGTCATAATAATCTACGGTATCAAAGCATGTTACATCTATATTTGTATAAGACACCTTATAATTTTTTGTGTAAGTTTTTCCATTTTCTTCATATTGTAACGTTTGATAAAGTGGAAGATATCTAAAAATTCCGTGCTTTTCAATTAAAAAATCAGCAGTTATGTTTTCCTCAATGTCATAAGAATTATCTTCGCTGACATCTACATTTACAACATAACTACTGATTA
>JAQVQJ010000134.1 GCA_028701635.1 Clostridia bacterium
TTTAGGGCTAGATTTAAGAGATAACTTTTAACCCTATTAGATGATTTTGCATTTGCAACCGCTCGGAAGTCTAGTTGTTTTCAAGACCGCCGCGTTAGACCGCTCTGCCAATCCTCCATTTAATTGAATTTATTAAGATTCTTCGCTTCGCTCAGAATGACTTGGTTATGGTGTTCTTGATTATTGTTTTTACCATATAAACATTAAATTCTAAACGCTCCATTAGAATATCATATCTTTATATTCTTTGCAACTATTTTATAAAAATTTATTAATAATTGACAAACTGCCCCAAATTTGGTATTATTAATTTGTAATGGAGGAAGTATGGAAAAAAATCTTGGATTTTCAAATACACCTGATTTTTTCACTTCAATAGGAGAAACTACATCAATTAATATGCCATCAATAAAAGTTGATGACATTTTAAAACTTTCAAATATTTCTGGAATCAAAGATATAAGTGAGCAATTAAATCAAGAACAAATTGAATACCTTCTGTTTATTGATTATATAGATTTTACCATAGGAAAAAGCGGTGATTATTGTATTAATTTTAATAATGCTAATTACTCGAAATCTCAAAGGATTGCTTATTTACAAGGAAGAGTTGATCAATTTATTGAAGACCTTTGTAAAAAGTATATCGAACCAGGGTTGAGAGATGAACATATAGAATTTGACAAATCAGATGCCTTTTTTAGAAACACAATGTCTGGTTATGTTTTAAACTTCTTATTCAAACTAAATGGTTATGAAATTACTGAAGACGTGCATTTAGGTAGTCTTATCTCAAAATTACCTCCTCATCCACAAAAGAAAAATTCAACTATTATTCCAGTCCAAAAAACAAGTAAAAAATTAGATGAAAAAGCAATCAAATCATCACTAAATGATATTAATAGAAAAAATAAAACATGGCTTGAACGTTTAATTGGAAAAGAAGATCTTTCGAAAGAATAAAAAAATAAATTTTTATATAAAGAGCCTAGGGCTCTTTTTTTATCCAATATATAGTATACATTTTTTTGCATAACACACTACATAATGTTTTATAATACTATGCAAATTATTTGACTTGTGCTAATGTTTTATGATTTAATATATTCTATAAGAAACATATATTTTATAAGTTAAGGTGGTGGAAAATGGGAAACGAAGAAAAAGAATTTCCAAGAGGACAATTAAATCCAACTATTTTATCTACTCTACTTGTAAAAGATAAATATGGATATGAAATTATTGAAGAAATTAAACAAAAAACTGGAATTGAAATAAAACAACCTAGTCTTTACAGCAGTTTAAAACGAATGGAAACCCAGAAGTTTATATCTTCGTATTGGCAAGACAGCACAATCGGTGGAAAACGCCACTATTATTGTTTAACAGCTGTTGGTAGAGAATTTCTTCAAAAAAATCCGGTTGATTTTTCTATTTTTACTAACACAAAAGCAGAAATAAATGAAAAATCGCCTTCTGTAGAAAAAAGTATTCAAAATACTTTTAAAGAGATTGGCGAGAAGATAAAGAATGCCGTTGAAGATGTAAAGATTGAAGAAAATCCTAAATTTGCACAACAGGATAATATCTTTAATGCAATAAAAAAAGATTTTCCGAAAGAAGACGAACAGAAAGAAACGAAAACCGAAGAGCCAAAAACTGATGATTGCAAACAATATGACCTTTTTGCTAATATCAAAAACGAAGAAAAGCCAAAGGTAGATACTGAAAAGCAAAGAATTTTAAACAATAAAAAATCAAGTGATCCATATCAATTAAAACACTTAGAAGAAAATGAGTTAAAAAATGAATTTGAAAAGATAAGAAATCAAAAGTTAGGCATTTCTCAACAAACTACTCCATTAGAAACAGATAAAATTGAAGCAAAACAAGAAATAGACAATCAACCTAATATTTGGTTAGACAGAAATAATTTCATGAAAAATGATAAAGATGAAGAAGATAATGTAAAAGTACATATAGCACAATCAGAAAAAGATGAGCCTAAAGAAAACATAAAAGATGATGGGAAATTCATTACTGAAAGAATAAATATTGAAGACATTCCTAAACAACGAATTTCTCCTTCGACATTGAATATTGAATCCAATAACTACTCTACTTTTCTTAATTCAAAAGCATCTATTAATAAAGAGGAAAGAGAAGACCAAGAAAAATTTAAACACGAAGTTGCTGAAATGTATTCAAGAAAAATTGAGCAACCAAAATACGATTACAATCAATCTTTGGCTAATATGGAAGATAAATTTCAAAAGCATAAAAACACAGATTTTAATTCTCAAGATCCTGAAAAATTAGTACAAGAAGAAGTTTATGAAAGGGTAAAAAACACCGGAACTGTTTTCAATAGTTACAAGAGTTTGGAAGCATATTTTAACTCAAAGGGAATTGGTTTTTATTCTTATACTAAAAAAGAAAAATCTGCAAATCAGTATGTAAATTATTCCCTAATTCGTTTTATAAGAGGAATTATATTCTCAGTCTATGCGCTTGTTCTTGCATTTTCTTTCTACTTTGGAATAAATGCAGTATCTGTTGGAAAAGTTTCGTATATAATATTCCCTATTTTATCAATCTCGTTAACTGTATTTTATTACATTGACTACTACAAAACACGAAAAAATAAAATTATACAAGTTAGAGAAGCAGGTGTTTCCCCTGTCATTTTACCTGTGATTTCCGCTTGTGCTGTTCTTGTTATTATTGCTATCAATATGACAATAGGATTTCAAAGCGGAAACGCACTTTACTACTTTCCATTACTAATGTATCCAATATTTTTATCAATACATATTGCTCTAATTGTTCCATTAAACAAATTAATAAGTTTCTGTATTTTAAAAATTAGGGAAAGAAAAGAAAAAAAAATCTAATAGACAAGAGGTTTTATGAAAAAAGTTGTTCTTTATACTGATGGTGCATGCAGTGGCAACCCCGGAATTGGTGGTTGGGCATGTATTTTGATGTACAAAAAACATAAGAAACAAATTAGCAGTGGCGAACAAATGACAACAAATAACCGCATGGAATTAACCGCAGTTATTGAAGGTTTAAAACTTCTAAAAGAAAAATGCAATGTTGAAATTTATTCCGATTCGGCTTACATAGTCAATGCAATCAATAAAGATTGGCTCACACAATGGCAGTTGCGAGGCTGGAAAACGGCAAACAAAGATGCCGTGCAAAATCAAGACCTTTGGGAAGAACTACTCACCCTACTAGCGAAGCATAAAACAACCTTTATAAAGGTCAAAGGCCACTCCGACAATGAATACAACAACGAGTGCGACAGATTGGCAGTCGAAGAAGTTAAGAAGATAAAGACAATTATACCTCTTAATTAAATAATTTAATAATACAATTAAAAAAAGACATAATTTTTATGTCTTTTTTTATTTAA
>JAQVQJ010000135.1 GCA_028701635.1 Clostridia bacterium
GATTAAACACAATGACTGGCGGCAGAATCAAAAGAATTGCTAAATATATCGGGAAAGAACCATTTTTATTGACATATGGGGATGGCGTTTCGAATATTAATATAAAAGATTTAGTTAAATTTCATAAGAAAAATCATAAATTAGTTACGATTAGCGCAGCTCATCCCGAAGGACGCTTTGGCATTTTAGATATCAAAGCTGATGGAAATGTTGATTCTTTTCGTGAAAAATCTAAAGAAGATACTGGCTGGATTAATATTGGATTTATGGTTTGTGAATCAAAGGTTTTTGATTATATTAAAGACGATTCAGTTTCATTTGAGAAAGAGCCTCTCTCTTTAATTGCCAAAGAAGGAGAATTGGTTTGCTATCGACACGATTCTTTTTGGCAATGCATGGATACATTGCGCGATAAGAACAATTTAGAATCACTTTATAATAGTGGAAAAGCACCATGGAAAGTTTGGTAGACTTACTTAGTTTTTACAAAGACAAAACCATCCTTGTTACTGGTCATACTGGGTTTAAAGGATCTTGGCTTTGTGAAATTTTGCTAATCGCTGGTGCAAAAGTAGTTGGATATTCTCTCCCAGCACCTACAAATCCAAATCTTTTTAGCATACTTAAACTAGAAAAGCGGATGATATCAATAATTGGCGATGTTCGAGATTTGAATAAAATGAATCAAATTTTTGAGCAATATAAACCAGAGATTGTGATTCATTTAGCTGCTCAGCCCATTGTTCGTGTGTCATACAACGAACCAGTTTATACATATGATGTAAATGTTATGGGGACTGTTAATGTGTGTGAATGTGTGAGAAAATCCACTAGTGTAAAATCTTTTTTAAATGTTACGACTGATAAAGTTTATGAGAATAGCGATATTCGAAATCATCCTTTCATAGAAAATGAAAAACTTGATGGTTTTGATCCATATAGCAATAGTAAATCATGCAGCGAATTAGTAACTCATTCATATTTTAAGAGCTTTTTGAAAAATAAAGGTATCGCTGTTTCCACCGCTCGAGCTGGCAATGTTATCGGTGGTGGAGATTTTTCAAAGGATCGCATTATGGCAGACTGTGCTAGAGCACTAGGTGAAAACAAGACAATGATCATTCGTAATCCTCTTTCTACACGTCCATATCAGCATGTTTTAGAACCGCTTTGTTGCTATCTTGAGATATGCAAGCAACAATACAATAATCAATCATTGTCTGATTCCTATAATATAGGACCAGACTCTTGCGACTTTATAACCACGGAGAAATTAGTTAATTTGTTCAAGAAATCACTTTCAAATGATTTTGAATATAAAATCCAACCAGACAACGGACCACACGAAGCATCCTTCCTTTCTCTTGATAATTCAAAAATGAAATTTGCTTTCAAATGGTCGCCAAAACTGCATTTCGAAGAAGCGGTAAAATTAACAAGCATTTGGTATTCATCATTTTTTAAAAATGAAAATATGATTGATTTAACGAAAAATCAGATAAAGGAGTTTTTTGAAATTAATGATAAATAAATTTTCTTTTAATGAAACATTATTGAAAGGAGCGTTTCTTGTTACTCCTTTTTTTACAGATGATATAAGAGGCGCGTTTATTAAAGATTATTCATATGAAACCTTTAAGGCAAACGGATTTGATTATCATTTATCAGAAGTTTTTTATACTATTTCTCATAAGGGCGTTATTAGGGCGCTTCATTTTCAGGAAGTTAATCAGCAACCGAAACTTGTTAGATGTGTGTCAGGCAAAATATTTGATGTAATTATTGACTTAAGACCTAATTCACCAACTTTTAAAAAATGGCTTGGTTTTTATTTGACTGGAGAAAACAGAAATGAAATTTTGATACCAGCTCATTTTGGTCATGGCTATCTTGTTTTAGAAGATTCAATTGTTTCTTATAAATGTTCAGCTCCTTTTGATGCAAAGCACGATTCTGGAATAATGTTTGATGATCCAGATTTAAATATTAGTTGGCCTTTTGAAGAACTTGGGGACTATCCAATTATAATAGCTGATAAGGATAAAAATCTTCAAAGTTTCAAAGATTATTTAAGAAATGGTTGCAAATGAAAAAACAAAGTAAGAAAAAAGTTGCTGTTTGTGGTTGCTTTGGTGGCAGAAAAGGCAAAAATATTGCTGGCCAAGAAACAAAAACAATAAACTTATTTAAAATTGCAGACAAACTTTCTTTTGCTAAAAAAATTGATACTTTTTCAATACGTTGGAATTTTCTTTTTATTTTAATTAAAATTATTTTTTTATTTTTTTGGTGCGATACGTTTTTTCTTTGCACTTCAAGAAATGGAATAAAGAAAATATTACCTTTACTTGTGTTTTTAAGGAAAATCAAATTTAAAAAAACATCCATACTTTATTTTTGCGTTGGAACATGCCCGTTACCATCAAATTTTGTTCCAGGTGGCATGCTTTTAAAAAAGGATATTAAAATTAGAAAATATCTTAAACAATGTTCTCAAATTTTTGCAGAAACGCAAATTCTTGCAGATGAAATTTCAAAACAATTTAATCTAGTTAATGTTTCTATTTATAAGAATTATCAAATAAATAAAGACCCAATTTCATATAATAAAAATAAACATTCTTTCCCTTTAAAAATGGTTTATTTTTCTCGTATTACAAAAAAGAAAAACTATCATTTTATTTTTGAAGCTCTCAATTGTCTTATAAATAGTGGTAGAAATAATTTTTATGTCGATTTTTATGGAATAGTTGATGAAAATGAAAAAGATTTTTTCTTTTCCAAAATAGACAATAAAAACTTTTTTTATAAGGGAATTATTTCTCAAAAATTTTCAAATGACATTTTATCAAAATATGATTTTCTTCTTTTTACAACGTCTTTTTTAGAAGGCACCCCGGGAACTATTATTGATGCTTATTTTGCCAATATTCCAATATTGTCACAACCATTTTGGGCTTGTGACGAATTGGTTAGAAAACCAGATACAGGAATAATAAGCAATGATTTTTTTAATGATTTAATTGCTGTTTATGATAATCCATTTTTACTTCTAAAAAAGGTTGATAACATTTACAAAATGGCTTTATCATATTCTTCGAAATATGCTATTGATGATATGAAAAACATATTGATTAGATTTTAATGGAGATTTTAATGAAGACACTTGATAATCAGAAATATCTTGTTTCTATAATATGCCCAGTTCACAATTGTGAGAAATATATTGATAAAACACTAGATTCAATATGCAATCAAACTTATTCAAATTTGGAAATTATTATTGTTGATGATTGTTCAACAGATAGGACAGTTGAAATCATAAAGAAGCGTAACGATGGAAGAATTAAGCTTTTTCTAAATTCTCAAAATCAAGGAGCTGCTTTTTCAAGAAACGTC
>JAQVQJ010000136.1 GCA_028701635.1 Clostridia bacterium
TAAGTGAACCAGATAAGGGAAGTAAATTTATTGTGTCTATTCCTGTTGTTTAGTAATAGAATAGTTTAGTTTAGTTTGAAAACTCTGCAGGTTTTTCTTCTTTACCTGCAGAGTATTTTATTTTAGTCATATGTAAGTTTTAATAATAAATTTGCATAATTTTACTAAAAATTTTTATTTAATAATTTGTGAAATTAAGACCACTTTCCATAAAACTTAAATTGTTTTTACCAATTAGTGCTATTGTTACAAGTGTAGTGATAGTGCTGGCGATTTGGATTTATTCTGATTCCCTGAAAACTTTCGAACAACAATTAAAGAATAGTTTAAAACTAGAGGTGAGAACTATTTCAAAAATGTTTGATCGAGAACAAAAACTTAAAATCGAAAATGTAAAAAAAAGTCTAAAACTTGCATTAAAAATATTTAACGAAAGTAGTTTTTATATTGTAAACAATGAATTAGAGTTTGTTGCAGAAAATCAGTTAACAGGTGAGAAAACTAATGTAGATTTAAATCCTTGGTATTTGAATGGCTATTTGATAAACGATAATAATAGTTTTGTTGATAGTATTCAAACTCTGATTGGAGGAACTGTTACAATATTTCAGAAAACCGACAGTGGTTATGTCAGAATTTCGACTAATGTGTTGAAAAAGGATGGCACAAGAGCTATTGGAACATTTTTACCAAATGATTCGCCAGTTGTTCAAACTATTGAAAAGGGCGAAACTTATTTGGGTAGAGCCTATGTGGTTGATGATTGGTATATTACTGCCTACGAACCTATTATTTGTCATGATAGTATTGTCGGAATGTTATATGTTGGGCAAAAAGAGAAGGATTTGGAAGAATTAAAAGTCATTTTGCGTGATTTGAAAATCGGGAAAAGCGGATATCCTTTTGTTCTAGATGATAACGGATATATGATTATTCACCCAAATCGGGAAGGAGAGTTCTGGGGAGATAGTACAATTTTTTATCAAATCAGAGATAAAAAAGAAGGAACTTACGAGTATGTAATTGACGGTAAAGAAAAGTTAATGTCTTTTCTTTATTATGAAGACCTAAATATTTATATCGCAGCATCTGTAGAACTAAAAGCGGAAAGTAAAGAACTTCGCCAAGATACAATTAGAAACTCCATTATTACTGCAATTATTACAATTAGCTTTTTGCTTATCTTTATTTATATTTTCACGACAGACAAAATTTATAGGTTTTTTACTGCTTTAGAGCAATCAAAACGAAATTTAAGTTATGCTCAACAAGCTTTGCGTGAATCCGAAGAAAGATTTCAAGAATTATTTGATAGTACTGTAGATGATATATTTGTGACAAACATTAATGAAGAAATAGTTGAAGTTAATAAAGCTGCATGCAATACTTTGGGTTATACAAAAGAGGAATTGCTTAAAATGAAAATGTCAGATATAAAATCTTCACAATTTAAATCCTCAGTAACAAAAAATAGAAAAATAATATTCGAAAAAGGCTCTTATCAATTTGAGTCTGAACATTTAACTAAAGACGGTCGTATTATAACAGTTGAATTTGTAAGCAGACTTATTACCTACAATAATGAAAAACAAATACTAAGTGTAGTTCGTAATATAACCCGTCGCAGAATGGAAGAAAGACAAGTTCTTAGTGCTGTGATTCAAGCTGAGGAAAGAGAGCGTCATCGCTTTGCTAAGGATATGCACGATGGCTTAGGTCCATTGCTTTCTACTATTAAACTTTATGTTAATGAATTGAAATCTATGACCTCAAGTCAAAAAGAGAGAGAGGAAATGGTCAACTATTCAAATGAATTAATTGATGAGGCGGTAGTCGCAACACGAAATATTTCGAACAATCTAATGCCGAGTGTTATTAATGAATACGGTCTTGTAAAGGCTTTGGAAAGTTTTTGCGATAAAGTAAATAAGGTAAATAAAATCAACATCAAATTCGAAACTGAGAATCTTGAAGAAAGACTGGATCAAAATCTTGAGCTAATATTTTTTAGAGTAATAAGTGAATTGATAAATAATACAATTAAACATGCTAAAGCAAAAAATATATTTATATTATTAGTTAAAAATGAAGATAAACTTGACCTGTATTTTAAAGATGATGGAATAGGATTTAATGTAGAAGAAATTCTTACAACAAAAAATTTAGGAATGGGCTTGAAAAATATAATTAGCAGAGTCAAATCAATAAATGGAAAATATAGTTTTAATTCAATCCCTAAAGAGGGATTTACAATAAAAATAGAAGTGTCAATTTAAAGTTATTTCTCAGTATTAAACTAGTTTATTTTAAATTGATTGATTATATTTGCTTTGTATTTGAAGTTGATATGAATGAAAGATAAAATAAAAATTATTATTGTTGACGATCACGAAATTTTCCGAAACGGACTTAAGATGGTTTTAGGAAAATTAAGTTATGCCGGCTTAATAGGTGAGGCTCAGAATGGAGCAGAGTTTTTAGAATTATTAGAAAAATCAGTACCAGATATTGTTCTTCTTGATATTGAAATGCCTATCATGAACGGGATCGAAGCGGCCAAGTCAGCATTGGAAAAGTATCCCAATCTTAATATTATTGCTTTAACAATGTTTAATGATGATGAATACATCAAAAGCATGATGGATGTGGGAGTAAAGGGTTTTTTAATTAAAAACATAAATAAAGATACTCTCGACAAGGCTATTCTTACAGTTGTTAATGGTGGAAATTATTATTCCGAGGAGTTGTTCGAGTTTTTTTCGAAACAAATGACTAAGGATAAATCTGCTGATAAAAATGTAATTGAATTAACTCGCCGCGAAAAAGAAATTCTTCAGCTTCTGTGCGAAGGACTGAGCAATAAGGAAATTGCTGATGAACTGTTTATCAGCGAGCGCACAGTACTAGGACATAAAACTAATCTAATGCTTAAAACGAATTGTAAAAATTCGTTGAGTCTTATGGCTTATGCCATTAAAAACAAGTTGGTTGTAATTTAAAATTTTACTTATTTCTGTTTTTAAATCTTATCGAATCTCCCCATTCCGAAAAACCAATTTCCGATCCGGCATTATACACTCGTTGAGCATATTGTAAATGTGTTTAAAGAAGGTGAACTGGAGCAATATCGAACTAGTCGGAATTTTCGACAAGTTCTCACGGCTGCTACGAAATTTTATCTCGCGTTTTGCAACTATAGCTTCTCAAAACTGCTCACCAATATATTTCCATTCCCATCTACAATCTTGATTTGATACATGCCCTTTGCAAAATCCTTAACATTAATCACTGTCAAATTATTTGAGATTTGCAGTGTTTTTACAAGTTGCCCAAGAGAATTGTATATCTCGGCGTTTCCGAACCGGTGGCTTCGAGACGATTCTCGTGCCTC
>JAQVQJ010000018.1 GCA_028701635.1 Clostridia bacterium
TGAAGCCGGCATGACAATAATAATATGATAACCAAGTTCTTTACCAAAAGCTGATAAAGATATACCAGTATTACCAGATGTCGCTTCAATAATTGTTGAACCAGGATGAATCACACCTTTTTCTTGATAATCTTTGAGAATTTCTATAACGGCGCGATCTTTAACAGAACCCGCCGGATTTTCTTTTTCTAATTTAGCAAAAAGATGACATTCAAGATTAAAATGTTTTTCGATATTAGATAACTGTTGGATAGGAGTATTGCCAACAAGAGCAGATTGTATTTTTTTCATCTCGTTAATTATAAAAGTAATTCAAAGAATAGTGAAGCAAGACGCCGTTTTGAGCATTATTTGTTATTTTTTTATTAAGGAAGTCGGACAATAATGCATTATTAATATGTATAAAATTTGTAATCTTCTACTATCAACACATATTGGCTATTAATTATCCACAAAAAGATTCTAATAATTGTTATTATGAAGGCGTTTTCACATCACGAAAGTTTGACCAAAGACATTAAAAAATATAAAATACACATATCAAAAAGAAAGGATGTTTATAAAATGAAAATCGCTGTAGCAGGAACGGGTTATGTTGGATTATCACTTGCAACATTGTTAGCTCAACATAATGAAGTGGTTGCCGTTGATATCGTTGCTGATAAGGTTGATAAAATAAATAATCGTATCTCTCCGATACAAGACAAAGAGATCGAAAATTTTTTGTTGACCAAAGATTTAAAATTGGTAGCAACACTTGATTACGAGAAGGCATATCGAAATGCCGATTTTGTAATCATTGCCACCCCGACTAATTATGACCCAAATAAAAACTTTTTTGACACAACTAACGTAGAAGAAGTAATTGAAAAAGTTATTAAGATTAATCCTCGGGCCGTTATGGTTATTAAATCTACTATTCCCGTTGGTTATACTGAAAATGTAAAGAAAAAGTACAACTGCAATAATATAATTTTTTCCCCCGAATTTTTAAGGGAATCAAAAGCACTTTATGACAATCTATATCCTTCAAGAATTATTGTTGGATACTCACAAATAGATGAAAAACTTAAAATAAAGGCACACATTTTTGCAAATCTTTTAAGTGATGGGGCAATAAAAAAAGACATTCCTATATTGTTCATGGAGTCAACAGAAGCAGAAGCAGTAAAACTCTTCGCTAATACATACTTAGCACTTAGAGTTGCTTATTTTAATGAATTAGATACTTACGCTGAAAGCAAGGCGTTAGATACAAAATCAATCATTGATGGGGTGTGTTTGGATCCCAGAATTGGAACACATTACAATAATCCATCTTTCGGATATGGTGGTTATTGTTTGCCAAAAGATACAAAACAATTAAAAGCAAACTTTGACCAAGTCCCAGAAAATTTGATTTCTGCGATTATTGAATCAAATCGTACAAGAAAGGATTTCATAACTAATCAAATATTGAAAAGAATGGAGTTTACAAAAACTGACTTAAAAACTTTTACAGTTGGTATATATAGATTAACAATGAAAAGTAATAGCGATAATTTTAGAAACTCCTCTGTGCAAGGAATAATGAAAAGACTAGAATCAAAAGGAGTTAATATGATTATTTTTGAGCCTAATCTAAATGATGATCGTTTTTTCAACTCGAAAGTGTATCATAATCTTGAAGATTTTTTTACTGATTCAACAATAATTGTTGCCAATCGCTTTGAAGACTGCCTGATTCCAGTTAAAGACAAAGTATTCACTAGCGATAAATATAAACGTGATTAAGGGGGAATTATTATGGTTTTTAATCAACTTATAGAAAAAAAGAAAAAATTGGCTGTAATTGGATTAGGTTATGTAGGGATGCCTTTAGCTGTTGAATTTGCTAAAAAGATTCTTGTTATCGGTTTTGATATAAATGACAACAAAATTGCTCTTTATAAAAAAGGAATCGATCCAACAGGCGAAGTTGGAAATGAAGAAATAAAAAAAAGCACAATCGATTTTACGAATGACGAAAACATGCTTAAAGATGCAACTTTTTTTGTTGTGGCTGTCCCCACTCCAATTAATCAAGATAAAACTCCGGATTTATCACCAGTTATTGGAGCTTCTGAAGTCGTAGGAAGAAATATTTCCAAAGGGGCAGTCATAGTTTATGAATCAACAGTTTATCCAGGTGTAACTGAAAGTGTTTGTATTCCTATAATAGAGAAAATTTCTGGTTTGAAATGTGGACTAGATTGGAAAATCGGCTATTCTCCTGAGAGAATAAATCCTGCAGATAAAGTACATAGAGTATGGAACATTAAAAAAATAGTGTCTGGATGTGATGCCGAATCTTTAGAAGATATTGCAGACGTTTACTCATTAATAATTGAGGCTGGAGTCCACAAAGCACCCAGCATTAAAGTAGCAGAAGCCGCTAAAGTTGTTGAAAATAGTCAAAGAGATATCAATATAGCTTTTATGAATGAGTTGGCAATGGTTTTTGATAAAATGAACATAGATACAAAAGACGTTGTTGATGCAATGAACACTAAGTGGAATGCTTTAGGATTTGTTCCGGGTCTTGTAGGGGGTCATTGCATTGGAGTAGACCCTTATTACTTTGTTTATGAAGCCGAAAAACTGGGCTACCACAGTCAAATTATTTTATCTGGTAGAAAAGTTAATGATGATATGGGAATTTACATTTCTAACGTTATAGTCAGAGAGTTAACAAAAGCAAAGATTGATGCAAGCAGCGCTAAAATTTTAATTCTTGGCGCGACATTTAAAGAAAATTGCCCCGATGTTAGAAATTCTAAAGTATTTGATATTTACAACGGATTAAAAGGATATGGTATCAATGCTTTTGTTTTTGATCCTATATGCAATAAAGATGAGGTCGAAAAAGAATACAACGTTACATTGTGCTCAGACAAGGATTTAAATAGTTATGATTGTGTTGTTTTAGCTGTAGCTCATGATGTTTTCAAAACATTAATGATTGATAATTTATTCAAGAAAAATATTCCAAATAATCGTAAAATTATTATTGATATTAAGTCTATGTTTGACAAAACATCACTCTTAAACAAAGGTTATAAAGTTTGGAGATTATGATGTCTTCCGTGCATAAAAAGTCTTTTCCTGCTTTTCTTTTATTAATATCGCTTTTAATTGTATCTTCATGTTCAATTAATGATGATAGAAACAATTTTATAGATCCATTTGTACCTACCAAAGATAGCACAATGGAACCTTCATCAATTTGGAATGGTTCCGTTGATTTAAGTTTTTTCAATCAATCAAATACAATTTTGTATATTGAAAGTGGAGAACAACTTGCGGGATTGGCTCATTTGGTTAATCAAGGAGAAAATTTTTCTGGTTTTAGGATTGAATTGTTGAACGATATTTATTTGAATAACACAGAAGATTTTGATGCTTGGACATACAATAACTCCGAACTCAATGTATGGATTCCAATTGGAAACATGGAATCAGATAACAATTTTGAAAAATCGTTTTGTGGAACATTTGATGGAAATAACTTTTCGATTTTTGGGATGTTTATTAATGATTCACTACTAACTAATCACCCCGATTTTTTGTGTGCGGGTCTGTTTGGAAGCATTTCCAATACAAATAAATCATTAAATTTTGTCAATTTAACTAGTATTAAAATTGAAAAATCTTTAATAACTGTAAACCATTCAAATTTATATTTTAAATACGTGGGCTCTGTTGTTGGTAAATCCTATGGGGGTGGTGGGTATGGAAAGATCAATGGATTAATAAATATAATAAGTGACACTGTTATCTATGCACCATCACATAATTATATAGCTGGTATTGTGGGTTCTTCAGGGACCAACATTATTAATTCTGCATTTTTAGGAAGTATTTTCACTGAAAGTAGCAATAAATATATATGTGGTATCGCGTGTGCAAATACTTTTCCAATGTTTATAGTAAATTCTTTTACATCAAGCGATATAGGTTTATCAGCTAAAAACAATTATGCAGACAACGGAATTTTAACAGACTTTGGAATTACATATAATTGCTATTTTATTAGAGAGGATTCAATAAATTTTCATCTTTTTGGGACATCGCGAATTAGAAGCATTGAAAATAATCTTTTATTTTTTTCACGTGGTAATGGTGTTTTTGACAAAATATCTCTCGAAGTAAGCATTTCCCCGTTAGAGAAAGGCAAAAAACATAATGATATATACTATGCAGCAGACAACTATGTAGATGATGAACTAAACCTTCTTCAATATACTGTAGATTTAACTGATTTACTAAATGCCTTCATTGCAAAATGTTCCTTTTTAAATACTAGTTTTCTTCGTAATTGGACAAAAGACAGCATAGAGCACTCTATCTACCCAACTCTTAATGAATATGAAACTCAATAAAATAAAAATTGTGTACTGGCTTAAAAATAATTATTTGTTTTTTTTGTTGGGCTTTTTGATTGTTATTTCTTCTATACCCAACATAATTAATGAATTTTTCAAATATCAGAGCCTTTCTTTTAATATTTCAGATTTGTATTTTAAAGGTCCTGCCTTCATTATTTTCAGTATAGTAACCTTTTTATCAATTGCTAGACAAAAACTTTTAAATAGCAAACTATTTCTTTTTTTACTCACGATTTTTGTGGTTTTTTCTGTATATTCACTTGTCATGCCAAATCACATAATAACAAAATCACCATCGTATGCGGACAGACCTGATTTATTTATTATCACCGAAATTGATATTAATGTCACCTTATTAAATTTATTTAATATATTAACATTGTGTATTTTTGCGTCTTTTTTTCTAATTGCATTACCAAACTCAAAGGTTAAAAAAAGGAATATTTTACATTTTACTTACTTTATTTTTGCATATTCTTTGTTTTCAATTATCTATGCTTTTGTTGTTCAGGGTAAAGAGTACATTGTATTTTTATCTTCTCCATCTGGAACTGGCCTTTCTAAGTTCACATCGTTCTTTGGTAATAAAAACTCGTTTGGCTCAGTTATGTTAATTTCATTTCTTTTGTCCATGTATTGGTATAACGAGACTAAAAATTTCAAGTTTTTGTTCATTTCTTTTATATATATGGTTTTTAGTTTTATGACTTTTTCAAAAACATCAGCGTTTATTTCAGTCATAATCATGTCCATAGTTTATATAAACTTTTGTCGTCGAATCATTATAAGTCGTCACAGAAGTTTTGATTTGCTGATTATAATCGTTCCAATAGTTTTACTTACTTCTTTGCTTTTTTTAATGTATATAGAACCTTTTAGTAATTTTTCCGTTTTTAAATTTTTAGCAAATATATTCAATAAATTTTTGGGTTTTGATGGTTCTATTAGCGGTAATGGTCTTTTTACTGGCAGAGAGGATTTTTGGTATTTCTCTTTTAAACTATTCTTATCACCTCAACATTTTTTGCTTGGTTATACACCTGCAGCAATTGATAACATTGTATTTGAATCTGCGATTAATATTTATGGTACAAAAAGTTTAATGTCAACATATGGAACAGTTTTTATTTCTTATGGTCTAATTGGAATAATTGTTTTTCTGCTTTTAATTTGTTATATTTTTAAGATAATTTTGCTCAAAAAAAAGAAGGAAAAAACTTTAATTAATACACTAGTTTTTATGTCTTATCTTGTCTATTCTTTTTTTGAGTCAATGGTTATTTTTGATTCGGCTATAATTTGTATGATCTGGTCTTTCACTTGCATCCTTCCTATATTGAAAGTAAATGAAATTAATAGATACCTAGATATTAATTATAAAAGGGTTCACATATGATTACAGCAAAACGCGCAAGCACAAAAATGAATTATATTTACAGTTTACTTTATCAAGTTACTGCTATTTTTGTTCCTTTAATCACTACTCCATATTTGTCAAGAGTATTAATGGCGGAAGGAATTGGATCATATGGTTATACTTATTCTATTGTAGCCATTTTTACACTATTAGGATTGTTTGGTTTTAATATATACGGTCAGCGAGAGATAGCCAAAAATTCGGAAAATATATTTGAAAAATCAAAAGTGTTTTTAGAAATTATGATTGCCAAACTAATTGTATCATTGATTTCAATTATAGTTTTTTTAATATTAGTTTTTTTAGAAGTTTTTGGAAAAGCATACACAATATTATTTATCTGTTTTTTACCTTCCATTTTATCCACAATTATCGATTCAACATTTCTTTTGAAAGGAGACGAACAATTTAGAATTATTGCTTTACGAGACTTTATTATTAAAATCATTGGAATCATATGTGTCTTTGTTTTTGTTCGTAGCAAAAACGATATTTGGATTTATGCACTTTGTCATTCAATAATTGCTTTTTCTTCGATTGCCTCATTACTTTTTTATATTCCCAAAAAAATTATTCGAATACCATTGAAAAAGATTAATTTTTCAAAACATTTTGCTCCTGCATTTAGACTTTTTATTCCGGCGATTTCTGCTTTAGTGTTTGTTTATTTAGGCAAAGCATTGATTCAATGGATAACCAACGACACTTCAGAAGTTGGATATTATGAACAAGCGGAAAAACTGATAACAATGCTTTTTGGAATAATAACTACATTAAGTGCCGTTATGATTCCAAGAAATTCAGCAATTGCAAAAAAAGGCAATATTCGTGATTTGCATAATAACATTGAAAAGGTTATGAAATTTTCCTTTTTTATAACTTTTCCAATGATGTTTGGTATTTTATCAATCTCAAAAATATTTTGTCCTGTTTTTTTTGGACCGGGATTCGATAAAACATCGATTCTTTTTTCGATTCTATCACCGATGTTAGTTTTGATGTCAATATCTAACATACTTGGAATGCAATATTTAGTTCCTATAAATAAAGAAAAAATCTATTCAAAATTCATATTTCTAATCGCTATGTTTAATATTTTAGTTAGTTCTATTTTAATTTACTTTTTTAGTTCTATTGGTGCTGTCTTAGGAGCATTATTAGCAGAATTTTTAGGCGTTCTTCTTTTTTCTCTCTATTGCAGAAAAGAAATTAATACAATGAAAATATTGTTAAATTCATGGAAGGTGATTTTAAGTTCGGCTATCATGTTCATTATTGTGTTATTTACTGCAAACATCGCCAAGCAAAACGCATTTACTGTACTACTTTTGGCAATTGAAGGAATCTCAGTGTATTGTTTCTTTTTATTCCTTTTAAAAGATGAAATGTTCTTACTAATAACCAAAACAATAACTAATGCTGCTTTAAAAATTACTCATTTTTTGAAGAAGAAATAATTTCTGCATACAATTCTATGAATTTAACAATAATTTGATCCCATGAAAAAAGGTATGATTCTTTTTGACAATTTGGTTGAATCTTTTCATAGTAATCCACTAGATAATTATACTTATTACAAAAATCCTTTTTACTCTTTATGTTAATCTGAAACCCTACTTTTCCTTCAGGGAAAGTTCCATCAATTCCAGTGTTTTTTGTATATAAAATTGGAGTTCCTTGAGATAGAGCTTCTATATACGCAAGACCAAATGTTTCGGTCTTAGAACACATTACAAATATATCGGCGTTATAATACATTATTTTAATTTTCTCAACTGGAAGAGCATCAATTCTTTCAACAAAGTTATATTTTGATAATTTGTTTTCAAGCAAATTATTCACAGCCCTTCCAACTACACTTAATTTACATTTTAAATTAAACTTTTGAATAGATTTTGCAACATATAAAACATTTTTATTTTTATCATTTCGACCAACAAACAATAATTTCGGATTACCACTAATCTTTTTTATAATAGGTTCATTATTATTTGTAGAAAAAAACGAATTAGATATACCATTTGGTATTATTGTACTATGCGAAACAACATATTCTTTGGTCATAACATTTCTGATATTTTTAATAAATTTATCTCTTCCTGCTTTAGACACAAAAATAATTGATTTTGCGGAGCGCAAAATCAAGTTTTTATAAGAATTATGCATCTTATATAATTTAGCTAGATTATTAATATCTGAATTTCTTATTGTAAGAACAAAGGGTTTTTTATAAATAAGTGAAAGTTCATAAGTCACAGTTCCATTTGAATATAAAGAATGAGCGTGAAATATATCAGCATTTTGGAGAATAGAATTAAACCGCGACTTTATAGCCTTAACTTCCTTTTTAATTTTTGTCTTCAAAAAAAATCTGTCAATTTTGTTATAGCATTCAATAACATTATATTTGTCTTTTTTGTCATCATAACGTGAATCACCAAATCTAATAGGAATAATAACATTAGTGATAATTGCGTTATCTCTCAATCTAGAATAAATTTCTTCATAAAGATTTGTTTCAAAATATGAGTTGATATGTATAACATTCATAAATTTTCACACCCCGTCTTTATTGATTTTTAATCACTATCCATAAAAACAAGATAGTGGACTTTTTTGATTACGTACAATATAATAACACTATGTTTGATAACCCCAAAGAATATAATTCTAAATTTGATAAAACACTAAAAATTAAGCTTGCTAAATTTTTCTATAGGGTGTTTGATGCAATTCTTTTACGATCAAGTTTTCCTTTAATCGGTAAAATAAATAATAAAATTAGAGTTTTTTGGGCGAGAAAAATTTCAAAGGGGATCTCCAAAAAAGCATTTATTGAAAAGGGAGCCTTTATTTCCACCGGTATAGTAGTTGATGACTTTGGTAGTATAGGTTTTAATTGTAAATTAGACTGGGGAGTCCACATTGGGAAACACGTTATGATGGGTCCAAATGTCTATTTTTTTACTCGAGGTCACCTATTTGATGTTGCCACAAAAAGTTTCGTTAGCCACACATATACCGAACCACGTCCAATTTATATTGGTGATAATTGTTGGTTAGGTTATTCTGCAATTATTTTAGGAAATGTAAATATCGGGAATGGTTGTACAGTTGGTGCAGGATCAGTAGTAACTAAAAGTTTTAATGAATGCGTATTAATTGCCGGCAATCCCGCTGTTCAGAAAAAATATTATTTAAATGATAGTAAGTAAAAAAACTATGCAAAATATAAGCAAACCTAGTATATCTATTGCAATTTTCACTTGTGATGATTTTTCTGATCTTTGGGAAACAAATGTTTTTTTTCTCAAAAAAAACTTTCCCATTAAATCATTCGAAAAAATAATTTTAGTTACAGATAAGCCTACGATTAAAAAAATTGATGGAATTGAGATTATTTGGCCCACTGATTTTCCTGATCATTTAAACAAATTAAAGTGTTTGATTGATAAATGTCAGACAAAATATTTTCTCTTCACTTTAGATGACTACTTTTTTATTAAGCAAATTTCACAAGAATTTATTAATAGTTGTATTAAATTTATGACCGATACAGATGCTAATTATTTAAAATTAAATATTCGTCATTATAGCAAAACAAAAACACCACAAATCTCATATAATATGAAATTTTATACACTTAGAACAGAACTTCCATATGCTTTAGATCTTTATCCTTCTATCTGGAATACTAAATTTGCTTCTGAGACTGTAGATAAATGGATTTTTCCTGAAAGAACAATTTGGCATTATGAAGGTAAATTATATAAGTTAAATCAATTTATGTCTCTAAATAAGTGTTATTGCGTTAAGTCAAAAAATTTTTGTTTTGAAGACGTTATTAGAAAGGGAGGCTTATTAAATCACGCACACTCAGTTTTATATAATAAATTTTCAATTGATTTGACAAAAACAAGACGATTGAGAACAAAAAGAGAAGATTTCAAAAATAAAATAGATTGTTTTATTAGTGCATGGACCCCATTGTTTATTAAAAGTATCATAAAAAATAGATTACGCAAAAAAGGCAAAAAATTCTATAGTGATTAAATTATCTTAATTATATTATTTAACTCTAATTTTTACAATTTGTTATCAGTTTTAAAAATAACTTGAAAACTAAATATTAACTTGTAATATAAACCTATGGATAACACATTTTCCCCATTAATTAGTATTATTATGCCTGTTTTCAATTGTGAAAAAGTGGTTTATTTTTCAATTGAATCAGTATTAAAACAAACATTTGATAGTTTTGAAATCATTGTTGTTGATGATTTCTCAACTGATACAACAGTTGATGTAATTAAAAGTTTTAATGACTCACGTATCAAAATATTAGTAAACACCAAAAATAGTGGGGCCGCTTACTCACGAAATAGAGCAATTAATGCTGCATCTGGGAAATACATTGCTTTCTTAGATGGGGATGATTTATGGACAAACGATAAACTTGAATTACAACTCGCATTTATGATAGAAAATGAGTACTCATTTTCCTATACAAATTATGAAGAAGTCGATTATTTAGGAAAGAAAATCGGCAAATTTGTTACTGGTCCCAAGAAAGTCACACATCGAATGTTTAAGCGTGCTGATTTTGTTGGTTGTTTGACAGTAATGTATAGAAGAGATATATATCCTGATTTACAAATACCAAATGACATATATAAACGAAATGATTATGCTTTGTGGTTGTTACTATCTAAAAAAGCTAATTGTTATTTATTGTCCAAAACACTTGCTTATTATAGAAGAGGGAAAAACACAATTTCCTCTGGAGGGAAATCTAAACTATTTCCTTACCACGTTGCTTTGTATAAAAAAGTTTTCGGGTATTCCACTTTTAAATCTTTTTTATGTGCTAGTAGAAACGTATTTTATTATATTTATAAAAAAATACGATACGTAAAAAATGTTAAGTAATTTTTTTAATATAAAAAATCCCTTTCTCAATGCATAAATGCCTAAAAAAAGGGATCACATTCATTCACAATGGCGGAGAAAGAGGGATTCGAACCCTCGCACCCTGTTACAGGTCTACGAGCTTTCCAAGCCCGCCCCTTCAACCACTTGGGTATTTCTCCGTTGCCGCTAATTATAGCAATAAATCAAGTGGCTGTCATTATTTAAAAAAGGAAAATATTGTTATTTTTTTCGTGGATAAAACGTTTATCTATTTTCGACTATGGTAAAATATACCCATGATTGAAATTACCATAACAGAACAAGTCAGTAATCAACGAGTCGATAAATTTGTCCGGAAGCAACTTAACCTGGCTCCACTTTCTTTTATTTATAAATTATTTCGGAAAAAGGATGTTAAAGTTAATCGTCATTGGGTGACTATTGAATATATTTTACAAACTGGGGATGTCTTACAAATATATGTGAGCGAAGAACAACTCGCAGAATTTGATAAACCTAAACCGATAATCAAGACCGCTTTTAATCATCAAATTGTTTTTGAAGATGAGCATCTTTTAATCGTCAATAAGCCAGCGGGTATTCTGGTGCATGGGGATGCAAGTGAAAAACGGAAAACGCTTGCTAATGAGGTATTAAATTATCTTTATAGTAAAGGAGAATTTGATCCGCAAACTAAAGGGTTTACTCCCGCTCCCGCCCATCGTTTAGATCGGAATACCGGTGGTTTAGTCTTATTTGCCAAAGACCTCAGGAGTTTACAAACCCTAGAAGCGCTATTTAAAGATAAAGATGATATTGCTAAATACTATCTCGCCCTAGTTAAAGGCCACACGCCGAGCGAAGGAACAATTAATAGTAATTTATCTAAAGATAGTGAAACCGGCACGGTCCGAGTGGATGAAGCCGGTTTAAAAGCAATCACCCATTATACTCGCTTAGAAATCATTGGTGATTACTCCTTATTAAAAGTGCAAATTATTACGGGACGAACCCATCAAATTCGGGTTCATCTCCAAAGTATTAATCATCCAGTCGTGGGTGATCCTAAATACGGGGATTATCTCCTTAACCGGAAATTTAATCGTTTATATGGTTTTAATCATCAATTTCTTTATGCGGTGGAATTATCTTTTCAAGATGTCGTGCGCCCATTAAAATATCTATCAGGAAAAACTTTTTCAGTTTCTTTGCCTGTAGAAGCTGAAAATTTATTAAAGCAATTAAAAAATCCGGAGGAATAACATCATGAATGCTTCTGAAAAACACCAAATGTGGCTAGCTTCTCCGCAAGTATCCGCTCAAGATAAAGAACGCTTAGCGAAGATGACCCCACAAGAAATCGAAGATGCTTTTTTTACGGATATCGCCTTTGCTACGGCGGGCATGCGTGGAGTGCTTGGGCCAGGAACTAATCGAATCAACTATTTCACGATTCAACGCGCCACCGTCGGTTTTGCTCTTTATTTAATCGAAAAATTTCCTGATGCCAAAGAACGTGGTGTTGCCATTAGTCATGATAACCGTCATTTTTCACGAGAATTTACTTTACTAGCCGCAAAAGTTTTAAATCATTTTGGTATTAAAGCGTTTATCTTTGATAGCTTACGGCCCACCCCGGAATTATCCTATGCCGTACGCTATTCGCATTGTGTTGCTGGTATTATGATTACGGCTTCGCATAACCCCAAACAATATAACGGCTATAAAGTTTACGATGAAGATGGCGCCCAACTCATCCCCGATAAAATTGCTCGCTTAGTAGAAATCATCCAAGAATTACCAGATTATTTACAAATCGAATTACCGGAACCATATATCGAAAACACCCTTATTTATGATCAAGCGATTGATGAAGCATATCTGAATGATGTGAAAAAAATTCAAATCAATCATGATTTACCAAAAAATCAACTTCAAATTGTTTTTTCACCCGAACATGGGACAGGAGCTTTTTTAGGTCAACGATTATTCAGCGATTTAGGTTATCGTTTTAGTGTGGTGGAAGAACAAATGATTCCCGATCCCAATTTTTCACATACCAAAACCCCTAATCCCGAAGAAGATGGAGCGTATGAAAAAGCTATCGAATTAGCTAAAGAAAAAAATGCACATTTAATACTTGTTACCGATCCTGATGCCGACCGCGTCGGGGTTGTTTTTCGGGGACGAGATAATAACTATCATCGCCTGACGGGTAATCAATCAGGAGCGATGCTAATTTACTATTTATTTAGTGAACGAAAAAAACGGGGATTAATTATTGAGAATAGTCGTTTGTACACCACAATTGTTACTTCACCATTAGGAAGTAAAATTGCGGCCTCTTTTGGAGTAAAAAGCGAATTATTCTTGACCGGTTTTAAATTCATTGGCCACGCTGTGAGTGAAGCTGAAAGACATCATGGACCGGCTTTTGCTTTTGGCTATGAAGAAAGTTATGGCTGTCTTGTTTCGCCCATTGTGCGGGATAAAGATGCTTTACAAGCTTTGGTTATGTATGCAGAAATGACCAATTTTTATCTCCAACAAGGCTTGCTTCTCGATGATGTCTATACGCAGATTCAAGAACAATTTGGCTATCATGATGATACGATTATTTCTTTGACTTTCCCGGGTAAGGAAGGCCTTTATGCCATGAACAAGATGCTTACGCGTCTTCGCGAAGAGGCCTTACAAGAAATTGCAGGTATTAAAGTAATTTCCACTATTGACTATTTATGGGGAAGCGAGAAAACAATTACTGGCGAAAAACCCGTATCTTTACCCCAAAGTGATGTCATTCGTTATTTATTAG
>JAQVQJ010000137.1 GCA_028701635.1 Clostridia bacterium
CCGATCTGATATTAATTTTTTTACGAAGTTGCGGTATCTCCACCTATTGTATCTCTTATTTTTTCTAAAATTCTAGTCTCTAATCGAGAAACTTGCACCTGTGATATGTTTAATTCTTTTGCAATTTCACTCTGTGTTTTATCTCTAAAATAACGTAATAAAATAATTTTTTTATCGCGTTCTTCTAAATCTTTCAATGCATCGCGGAGAACAATATTGTCAAATAGTTCTTCGTTTTGGTTGTCCTGAATATACCTATCAATCATTAACAAACTACCATCATCTTGTTCATCAAAAGGGGTGTAAAGTGAAATCGGCATCTTTGCCGAATCCATAGTAAAGATAACATCTTGTAAACTAATTTTAAACTCTTTTGCAATTGTTTCAACTGATGGCTTTTCGCCATTTTCACGCAAAAATTGTTCGATAAATTTATTTATTTGAAGATTTAATGTTTTTATTGTTCTAGACACTTTTATTGAGCCATCATCACGCATAAATCTCTTTATCTCACCAATTATCATAGGGACAACATAGGTTGAAAATTTAACATTATAACTTGCGTCAAAATTATTGATTGCTTTAATAAATCCTAACGAACCTAATTGATAAAGGTCATCATATTCTATTCCTTTTCCTATATATCTTTTAATAATGCTTTTTACCAAGGGAGAGTTTTCGGTAATGAGAATTCGCTTAGACTCTTCATCTCCCTTTTTAGCTTTTTCCAACAAAGCGAGTGTTGTTATTTGATCTAACATCACTCACCTATAACTTTCTTTTCCGACCCTCCAAATTTCTTTTCCATAAGTACGGTTACTCCCTTGCCCTTATTCCTTATTAAATAAACCTTATCCATAAAACTTTCCATAACCGTAAAGCCCATTCCACTTCTCTCTTCTTCCGGCTTTGTAGTAAAAAATGGCTGACGCGCTTTATCAAAATCTTGAATACCTACCCCATAATCTGCAACTGATATAATCACATTATCTAATGTTAATTTCACATTTATTGTAATATCTCCTCTATCTTTTGGATAGGCATGAACAACAGAATTTGTAACCGCTTCACTTATGGCAGTTTTAATATCTGCAATCTCATCTAATGTTGGATTAATTTGCACACAGAATGCCGCAACTGCACTCCTTGCAAATCCTTCGTTTTCCGACAATGCTTTAAATGTTAATGTCATTTCATTGATAATGTTCATATCTTCTCCTTGTGGAAGTTCCACTTTATTTATATTTCTATTTACTTTTCTAAATGTGTCAAAAATCAATTTTTTGTCTTTTACTTCTATCAATTTTGTCATTCTGAGCAAAGCGAAGAATCTTAAAGATTCTTCAAAAGCACGCTTCGTAGGTCGACATTCAGAATGACATAAATATTTTTTGGTACTTTCGTATTATCCTTAAATTAAGATATCCTAAATGCCATTTTGGCAAGACTCAACCCTTCTCAAAATCTCATAGATGCATTTTAACAAGGCTCGGCGCGTTCTAGCGGCAGGAGCTTACTTAATGTAAGTGACTGGTGCTAGAATAGCGACAGTAAACGCAGTTAAAATGCGTCTATGAGATTTTAGGCATGATTTCGTATAACCCCGACATACGAAAGATTTTCTCCGCATGACTGGAAGGATTGCAAATAAAAATAGGGGTGTTTTTAGCTTTCAACTTTTTGTATCTCCCCAACAATACTCCGATCCCCGTGCTGTCCATAAAATCAAGTTCAGATAAATCTATTATTACCTGATTGAATTTACTCGCATCAAACAACTCATCAAGCGAAATCCTCACACTCTGTGCAGAATGCTCGTCCAACTCCCCGCTCAATACGATATAAAGAGTATTGTTATAAATCCTATTTCTAATCTGCATGTCTCTCTCCCAATATCTTCCTGAATATTCTAAATATTTTTATTCGATTTCTGCTTTTGTTACTCAAATTCTAACATTACACACAACAAAAAAAATCTCCACTCTTGTCGAAAAGGGGGAGATTTTAATTTTTAAATTAAAAAAAACACCACTACTGTGGTGTAATTTTAATTTGGTGGTTGGGGATGGATTCGAACCATCGAAGGCAGAGCCGTCAGATTTACAGTCTGATCCCTTTGGCCGCTCGGGAACCCAACCATGTGTGGCATTGCCACTTTTAATGTCTTGACTCGACTGACAGCAAACGAATTTTAAATTCATTTAATCAGTCTTTTCAAACTTTTAAATTGTTTCAGGCGAAGCTCGGCGCGTTCTAGCGACAGAAACTAAGCATCAAACAACTTAAAGAAATCTGTAAGACTGATTAAACGGATTTAGACAAGGCTCGGCAGTTGAGGCAATGCAGGAGTTTATAAAGACATAAATGACTGTCTTGACTCGACTGCCAGTAAACGAAGTATAAATTCGTTTAATCAGTCTTTGGAGCTGGTGATTGGAATCGAACCAACAACCTGCTGATTACAAATCAGCTGCTCTACCGTTGAGCCACACCAGCATAAATTTGATTGTTGTCTCCAAAAACTGTAAAAAAGGAAACAATCAAATTCTAAAGAGAGAAAAAACAGTTTTTATTTTCGCACATAAATATAAATTTATACTTACATGCAGGTTATAAAAAATAATTTTTCTAACCTATTCTTTTAAGACCAAATCTGATAGATTTTTATTCTTAAAAGTCGATGTTTTCACATCTGGTGCCTTACTTTCGAACCCCCGCCTTGCAAGAGATTTATAAATAAATCCTTATGCGGGTTCTCAATAAGTACTGGTGCCTCAAGTTGGAATCGAACCAACGACACAAGGATTTTCAGTCCTTTGCTCTACCGACTGAGCTATCGAGGCATATTGGCGATTCGGATGGGACTCGAACCCACGACCTCCAGCGTGACAGGCTGGCGTTCTAACCAACTGAACTACCGAACCACCTATGGTGGACCTTCTAGGACTCGAACCTAGGACCGACCGGTTATGAGCCGGTTGCTCTAACCAACTGAGCTAAAGGTCCACGAATGTGGAATGCCATATGTTACTGGTCGGGGTGAAGAGACTTGAACTCCCGGCCCCATGGTCCCAAACCATGTGCGCTACCAACTGCGCTACACCCCGAAAACATACAGCGAAACTATACTACACTATTTTTACAATGCTGTCAACCATTTTTTTGGAAAAGTTATATTGAAAATTTCAAAATTTTAAAAGGATTTTTGCATTTCAATCGCTATCAATTTAATGTGTCCCAATTTCAACATGGCCACCTTCAATTTCATGGTCAACGGCTTTCCCGATGTCATGAAGTAATCCTGCACGTCGTGCTAACATTTCATCTTCACCGATTTCAGCAGCAAGTTTGCCCGCTAAGAAA
>JAQVQJ010000019.1 GCA_028701635.1 Clostridia bacterium
TACGAGCACTTAAATTTTCAAATTCTGCTTTACTTGTTGGGTCATTCATTACATCATTTAATACAGCACCCTCTTCGGCTTTATGATCTTGAGATTGTTTAATTTTATCTATACCAAATTTTCCAGCAGCGCCTGCCATCTTCATAGCACCTGCCGCAAATCTGGCAGGTCCCATTGCAACCTTTCCAACTGATACCGCCGTAGAAGCTACTTCACTCGCAATTGCTCCCCCAGATTTTAGAGTATCATCTGCGCCTATTAATTCTGCAATCATGGAGACGAGATCTTTAACGGATATTAGCCCAACAATCACAAACAAAATGTTTACAAGATAGTCAATTGGTGGAATGTTGAAGAATTTAATTGTGGAAATTAATGGAATAATAATAAATATTAAATTCATTCCAGCAATTGGAGCATAGGTTCCTATTGCTTTTGATATAAATTTTCCTCGCCACTTCTTTAAACCATCGCCATTATCCAAAGGCATCAAAGCCGCAATAGGTGGAGCTATTAAGAATAAGACTAATAACTCGAAAATACGTTTCATTAACCCGAAGACTAGGTCAGCTAATAATTTTGTTATAACGACAAAGGCTAATATACAAATGATATAATCAAAACTCCATAGATCATAATAATACCAAACGAGAGGCACATTGTTTTTATCAAATACTTCAAAAGTTACTGGTTTATTTGAAAAATAAGATGCTCCAGATCCAAGTTGATATAGATAATCGCTTGTAAAAGGTTTAACTGTTAATGTTACCTCTGATTTTAATGTATAACAGTTTGCAAAACAATCATCTAAAAAGCCAGAAGCTACTTCTAAATTTGAGGAGAGTTGGTTAAATACACCCGCACCGACATCTTCATTGTTAATATTTTGTTGAAAAAGAGTATAATATCGAATTCTATTTGCTTTATAAGTAGAAGCTTTAAAAATCATTCCACTTATAGGGGTAGAGGTTGTTGGTAAAGAATATAAAGATAAAAAATTGTAATTTATGTAGGTTGAGTTTTTCTCTTCAAAAAGACTCTCAACATTAGATTGCGAAATCAAGGGAGCTGTACTATTCCCAGTCGTGGCAGAGTCTAATGCTTGTAATATAGTGTTAGCTAAAAACATTCCAAAGAATGCGACGATTGGAACAACAGCGAAAGAGAATATTGCTCTAAAAGCTTGTCCAATAATTCTTCCCTTTGAGGCGCTTTTTGCATCAGTCGCAGTATATTCGGATTTTAAAATTGCTACAAGTGTTGTAATGAATAGTAATATAACACCTAAAATAATCATTGCCCAAAAAACATTAGTTAAAATTGGAGTTTGTCCTAAAAATATATTTTGAATAAATTGTGTAACAATATCTCCGCTCTGTGCACCAGTATTAGCCCAATTGCTTGAAGTGTAATAAACTTGATCTAATCCTGCAACCTTTCTTATTAATACTTGTAAAATATCCATTATGGAAAAAATTAGTGTACACAAAGCATAAATTGTTTTTGGGATAATTGAAAGCAAGGCACCAAACCAAGACTTTAAACTTTCCGCAATACCCGCTAACAGAGATATGTTCATTTTTTCTCCTAAGTATAATTTATTAAAATTTTATCATATTTTTTTTTAAAAGTAAACAATATTTGAAATTTATTAACTATATTGTCTATATAAATACTATTTTGTCAAAAATTTTTTTTATTATTAAATATATGAATTGGAATTTTTTAAAAGAAATAGCATAAAATTAGTAGACATTAATAAAAGATGCCTATATAATATTTGCGATTTAACAAGGAGAGACTATGAAGAAAAAAGATGAATATATCGTTTGCCCAAGATGTGAATTAAACTTTATCTTAAAGAGGGATAAATATTGTCCTGTGTGTAAAGCAGAGATGAGCGGAGATGCTAGTGAATTTGAGGACCTTGATTTAGAAGTCTGCCCAATCTGTAAAATAAATTTTATTAGACCAGATGAGATTATGTGCACTTCTTGTGCCAAGGAACATGCATTAGCTGGGGTTAACACTAAAGAGGTTTTACATGATGAAGAATGGGAGACTTATACAAACGCCGATGAAGAAAAAGAAGATATTGTTGATGATGATGAAGAAACAGGCGATTTAGTAACGTTAACTGACATAAATGATAACGATGATGATATAGAAGATATAGAAATAGAAGATCCAGAGTTAGAGGAAATAGGCGAAGAATTTAAAGATGATGAAGACGAAGACGATGATGATGAAGATGATGATGACGATATTTTGGAAGATGAAGAATTAGATGATGAAGATGATGATAAATAATAAGAAATAAGAAAATAAAAGGAAGAATTTAGTGTAATTCTTCTTTTTATATAGTAATAAAGATAAAACAATAAACAGAAAGCGGAAGCTTCTAAAAATTTTATTTGCGTAATTATGTTAATACGTATATAATTAGATAAGGAGATTAAATGGGCATATTTTCTTTTTTGAGTGAAAACAATAGAAATATTAAACAAATATCTAAATTAGCCGATAAAGTTATTGCGTTAGAAGATGAATTTAAAAAGAAAACTGATGAAGAATTAAAAAATAAAACAATAGAATTAAAAAAGAGAGTTGAGAATGGAGAATCTCTCGATTCTGTTATGCCAGAAGCTTATGCAAATGTTCGTGAGGCGGCGGCAAGAGTTTTAAATATGAGACATTTTAAAGTACAAATTTTTGGTGGTATAGCTTTGCATCAAGGCCGAATTGCAGAAATGGGGACAGGGGAAGGAAAAACTTTGGTTGCTACTCTTCCGGCTTATTTAAATGCGCTCACAGGAAAAGGTGTTCATATTGTTACAGTTAACGAATATCTTGCAGAAAGAGATGCGGAATGGATGGGTAAAATTCATAGATTTTTAGGGTTAACTGTTGGGGTTGTTTTAAGTGGAATGAATCATGAACAAAAGAAAAAAGCTTATGATTGTGATGTTACTTATGGAACAAATAATGAAATGGGCTTTGATTATCTTCGTGATAATATGGTTGTTAGAAAGACTGACAGAGTACAACGAGGCTTTAATTTTGGTATAGTTGACGAAGTTGATAGCATTCTTATTGATGAAGCTAGAACTCCTTTAATTATTAGTGGTAGAGGAATGAAATCTAGTGAAGTCTACTATTCTGCTCAAAAATTTGCTAAGGGATTAAGAAAAGATGAAGATTTTGAGATAGATTTAAAAACAAAAGCAATAAACTTAACGGATAAGGGTATAGAAAAAGCTGAAAGATTTTTTTCTGTTGAAAATATCTCCGATATTGAAAATATTGAATTAAATCATCACATAATGAATGCCTTGAAAGCAAATTTCATTATGATTAGAGATGAAAACTACATTGTTAAAAATGGTGAGATTTTAATTGTTGATGAGTTTACTGGTCGTATAATGCAAGGAAGAAGATATTCAGAAGGGCTACATCAAGCTATTGAAGCTAAAGAAGGTGTACAAATAAAAGATGAAAACAAAACCCTTGCTACAATAACGTTCCAAAATTTCTTTAGATTATATAAAAAATTAAGTGGTATGACAGGAACTGCAAAAACTGAAGAAGGAGAATTTGTTGGAATTTATAATTTAGATGTTGTACAGATTCCACCAAATAAACCAAATATTCGTTATGATCAAGCTGATACAATTTTTACAGGAACACAAGGAAAATTTAAGGCAATAATTGAAGATGTAAAACGAAGGTATGAGAAAGGGCAGCCAACGCTTATTGGAACAATAACAATTGAAAAATCAGAAGAATTAGCTACTGCTTTAAAAAATCAAGGAATAAAACATAATGTTTTGAATGCTAAAAATCATGAACAGGAAAGTGAGATAATTGCACAAGCAGGAAGGAAAAGTGCCGTTACTATTGCAACCAATATGGCGGGTCGTGGTACTGATATTTTGCTTGGAGGTAATCCTGAATTTTTAGCAATTCATAAAATGAGAACGGAAAATTTTACCGAAGAACAAATTTCTTTTGCTACTTCATTTATACAAAGTGATAATGAAGAGTTAAATAAAGCAAGAGAAGAGTACTTAAAATTTTATAATGAATTTAAGAAAACAACAGATAAAGAAAAACAAGAAGTTATTGAATCGGGTGGCTTACATGTTATTGGCACAGAAAGGCATGAATCAAGGCGTATAGACAATCAGTTAAGAGGTCGTGCTGGAAGACAGGGAGATCCGGGATCTAGTATATTCTACATTTCTTTACAAGACGATTTAGCGCGAAGGTTTGGTGGGGATAAATTAATAAGAATCGCTAATTTTTGCAGAATTGATGATGATACTCCTTTCCAATTTAAGATTTTGGCAAGTCAAATTGAAAAAGCACAAAAAAGAATTGAATCAAGGCATTATAGTGCAAGAAAAAGTGTTCTTCAATTTGATGATGTTATGAATAAGCAAAGGGAAATTATATACAAAGAAAGAAATAAAGTTTTAGATGGAGAAGATATTCATGAGCAAGTTGTTGATATGTTCCCAGAGATCATTACTGAAATTGTAAATAGTACAATTAATCCAGATAAAGCGCATAGCGAATGGGATATTGAAGAATTAAATAACGCATTAGAAAAAAAATTATTTCCTAAAGATACCAATTTGATTACGCAAAAATTTATAAAAGATTGCGATGGCGAGGATTTAATAAATAAAATATTAGATGCTGTTAACTCTCGTTATATAGAAAAGATGAATGAGGTTAAGAAGCATGGCGGAAACTTTGCCGACTTTGAAAGATTTGTTTTACTTCGAGTTGTAGATTCTCACTGGATGGACCATATAGATCAAATGAGTCAGTTGAAAAATGACATAGGGTTACAGGCATATGGTCAACATGATCCTATTGTTGCGTATAAAAAAATTGGATATGAATTGTTTGATGAAATGATAGGTAAAATTCGCGAACAGACTGCACTATTTTTACTTAACATAAATATAGAAACAAAACCTGTTCCAAAACAAATGGCTAAGCCAATAGAAGTAATTGAGCAAAAAGCAACTGCCAAAGCGGATAAAGTACCGGGAAGAAATTCGCCTTGCCCTTGCGGTAGTGGGAAAAAATATAAAAACTGTTGTGGAAAGAATTAGTTAGTATAATATTAGAGTAAAAGAATAATTTAAGCGATGGCTTGAATTATTTTTTTGATTTTTCTCATAATAATCTTATGATTTTTAAAAAAGTTGAAGATTTAAGGGAAAAATTAAATAATAGTTGCGATGTCATTATTAGAGAAATAATTTGTGGCAAGAAAAATCTAAATGCTATTTTTCTAAAAAGTACCATAGATGAGGAATTATTTATAAATGGCATTCTTTCACCTATAATAGATTTTGGTTCGGAATTAAACGGGAAAGAACTCCCTCAAGATATTAATTTAGATATTCTTATAAATAAGGTCTTAAAGGTAAGAGATGTAGAGAAAATTGAAGAAGACGCTGAAATTATGGAAAAGATTAATAATTACAACGTCTTAATTTTTATTGAAGATGAAGATTCTGCGCTAGCGATTGATATAGCTGATTATCCAAGCAGAAATCCTAACGAACCTCCAACTTCGTCAGTTACAAAAGGTCCGCGTGAAGGTTTTGTTGAAGATTATAAGAAAAATGTATCATTACTACGAAGAAGATTTCCAGCTGATAAGATGATTACGCAAAAAATTAAAATAGGAAAATATTCCCAAACAGATGTAGTAATAACTTACATAAAAGATATTGCAGATATAGAGATTGTTAAAAGAATAAAAGACAAACTTAAAAACATAGACATTGATGGGGTAATTGACTCTTACTATTTAGTAGGTTTTCTTCAAGATAAAAAGAAATCTATGTTTAAACAGGTCGGTAGTTGCGAAAAACCAGATATTGTAGCTAGTAAAATGTTAGAAGGAAGAATAGCAATTATTGTTAACAATTCGCCTATTGTTTTAACTGTTCCTTTTTTATTTTTAGAAGATTTACAAAATAGCAATGATTATTATAGTTCGCAGTATTATGCAAGCTATGTTAGGGTTATAAGATTAATAGGTATTTTTATAGCGGCACTTTTACCCGGGCTTTATGTTACTTTAAGATTATTCCATTACAATGTTATGCCAATTAATTTCTTAATGACAATAGGTAATGCATCAGAGGCAATTCCATTTACGCCTTTTTTAGAGATGGTATTTGTTTTAATTTTATTTGAAATTCTTTATGAAGTTAGTTTAAGATTGCCAAGATATTTAGGATTAGCTACTAGTGTTGTTGGGGCTTTAATTCTTGGAGATACGGGGGTAAAGGCGGGGCTGCTCTCTTCTCCCACTGTTATGATAGTGGCTTTAAGTGTAATTAGTGTTTATACAGTACCGGATCAAGTTGACCAAATCAGTCTTTTAAGGGTTGTATTTCTTATAGTAGGTCCTGCCCTAGGAATTTTAGGATTAATTGCTGCAGTTGTTTTTGCGGTTGCGTATATGAATACACTAAATAGTTTTAATACGCCTTATCTCGCTCCATATTCTCCATATATAAAAAATGATATGAAGGATTCTTTAATAAAAGTTAGAGTTTCAAAAATGAAAAACCGGCCGAAATCCTTGGAAAATAAAAATAAAGTGAGGTTGAGCTATGGAGAAAGCGATTAGTAGCAGACAACTGGCTGTAATGTTTTTTATAGCCACTATTGCTTTAAGATTGACAGTTCTTCCTTCTATAATCTACAAAGATATAGGTAAAGAAGGGTTTATGTTAATGGCTGTTCATTGTGTTATTGAATTAATTACTTTTTTCATTATATATTATCTTTTAAAGAAAAATCAAAATTCTTCATTTTATCAGTTTCTAAGTAAAATTTTAGGAAGGTTTGGCGCTAAAATAATATTTTTTGTTATATTTGCTCTTTATTTTTTTAAATTTTTATTTTTAATTCATGATGGCTTTGTTTTTGCAAGAGATGTTATTTTTACAGATGCAAATTTAATATTATATATTTTCATAATGTTAAGCATCGCAGGTTCTTTATATCTTTTTAAATTGAGAGCCTTTGCTAGAACATTAGAGATTTTTTATCCAATAATTCTAATATCATTAATAATTATTTTAATCATTCCAGTTCTAACAACAGAAGTACACGACATTAGACCTCTTTTAGACATACCTGCTCCAACTTTTTTGAATGCAACCTTTAAATATTTAATTTTTTCTGGAAATTTTATTTTTGCTCTTTTATTTATGGGAAAGGTAAAATTTGATAATAATAAAAAAGATTTTAAAACTTTATTTGGGACTGTATTAATATCAATTTTAATGCTTTTGATATTTTATTTTCTCTTTAATTCAATATTCAAATTCACAGGTTTCTTGCATGGCAATGCTATATCGGATTTAGTACAATTTGTTCCTAGTCCCTCTATTCTTGGAAACTTTGATATTATTACAATAACAATAATTAAATTAGTATTTATATTATATGGAGGACTTTATACATTCGTTATGTGTGATTCAATAGAAGAAATTATAAGGAGAAAAAAGACTAATAAGGTTGACAGTCGAAAATGGATTTTATTCTCCATTTTTGCATTGGTTTTATTTTTTGTATATTTTGTTTTTAGTACTCCTGAATCTCTTAATCTTTTCTTGAAAGATTATATGTCCTATTTTATAACGGGTGTATTATTAATAGTTTTGATTTTATATTTAATCGAAATTTGCAGGAGGAAAGGGAAAAAGTATGAAAAAAATATATAATTTTATTATGACTAAACCAGTAATAACCCTATTGATAGTAATAGTAGTAATTTTTCTTCCTTCAGCTATTTCAGCAGATCCACATGGAATAAGTAAGCTTATTGTTAGAAGTATTGCGATAGATAAAATAGGGGAGGAATACGAATTCTCAACTTTGGCTTATGTCCCCAAAGCTACAACTAATCCTAGTGATAATTTACAAACATTTTCTGCTAAAGGAGATACGGTGTATGATGCTGTTTCAAATCTTTCAAAATTAGTAGGAAAGAATATAGAGATTTCGCATTCTCTTTTAATTTTAGTGAATAATGAACTTTGTGAAGATAGTTTAACTTCACCTTTAGATTATCTTGTGAGAGAATATAGCTTGGGAAATAATACATTAGTTTTTAGCACTGGGGAAATATCTGCCAAGGAGGTTTTAGAAGTAGGAAAAAATATTGCTAAAGATAAAGGAATTACAATTCAAGACATATCACAATTTAATAATGATAGTGTGTTTAATCCATGCTATTGTTTAGAGAGAATATTTTCCGAAACACTATCCCCCAATAAGGTTGTTCCTTTAAACATATTAACTTTAGAAGAAGACGAGGGGATAGAAAGCGAAGAGGAACAATTTACAGAGGGCGGCGACTCAGAAGAAGAATCATCAGAAGAATCATCATCTAGTAGTTCTTCAGAAAGTAATAAAAAATTAGTAAACACAGGAAATGTCGTAATCATTAAAGAAGAAAAGAAGGTTTTTGAGCTTACTTATGATGAGATGTTTGATTTTAATTGGGGAAAACAAAGAGATAATTTTGGATTATTAAAATTAAGAGATTACAGCGATAATATTTTCACAAATGCAGATGTAAGTTTGTTTATTTTTAAAAGCAACGCTAAAATTAAAGCAAAATTTCAAAATGGTACTCCAATTTGTGAGATATCAATAAATCCAGAGTTAATGCTTTATGAGGTAAATCAAGAAAATCAAACTGAAGATACTTATAGTCAAACATTTCATCTAGAAACTAGTCAAATTATAGAAAGCATAAATGAAAAGATAGGCATGGATTTTTCAAAAGTATTAAGAAAAACATTGGAGTATAATGTTGACTTGTTAGATGTTTACGATATTTTTTACTCAAACAATAACAAAGATTTTAAAGAGTATTTAGCGACCTTGGAAGACGTAGATGATTATCTTTCAAAAATGCAATTCAGTATAAATGTTGATGCAGAAATTGTTGAATAAAAAAAATATATTGGGCAAAATAAAAGCAGGAGTTTTATGAAACATTATTTTAAATTTGCTTTTAGTATTTTAATATCTATGTTGTTGTTTTCGCCGTTATCTTTTGTCACAAATCAAAATGTTGTTACAGCAGAAGCTCCTTCTCAAAGCAGTAATGATTTATATATGTTAGCAAAATGTGTTCATGCAGAAGCACGAGGTGAGCCTTATGTTGGACAAGTAGCAGTTGCCGCCGTAGTTCTAAATAGAGTTGAAAGCCCGGACTTCCCCAATAGCGTTTATAGCGTAATTTATCAGCCTTGGGCATTTACTGCGGTAAATGATGGGCAAATAGATATGGAGCCAGATTCAACCGCTTATAAAGCGGCACAAGATGCTTTAAATGGTTGGGATCCAACTTACGGTTGTCTTTTCTACTATAATCCTGTGACGGCAACCAGTCAATGGATTTTTAGTAAGGAAGTTGTTTTAACAATAGGCGAACACGCCTTTGCGAGATAGGAGGAAATTATGGAATATGTTGAGAGAAAAAAATCAAATAGGATAATAACTACATTAAGTGTTTTTGTGGCAGTCTTAGCGATTATGACAGGCATTTTTGGAACATTATATGCTATAAATCGAGCAAATTATGAAACCACATCGGTTAGTTTAGAGAATGTTTATCAACGTTCATTTTATGATTTAGTTGATAATGTAAACAATGCTGAAACTAAATTGGCAAAGCTTTTATCAACTACTGATAAAGCTTATTCTCAAAAACTTTTAACAGAGATACACGAAAATACAAATTGTGCACAAAACAATCTTTCATATTTACCTATTTCAATGAATGGAATTTCAGATACCATTAAATTTATCAATCAAATAGATGGATATACAACAACCTTGGCAAAAAACAACAAAACTTTAACAACAAGTGATAGAGAAACATTAAGTAAGCTTTATGATTCAATTGCCGGAATTAAGGAAAAATTGAATGGAATGTCACAAAAATTTGTTGAGGGATACAGTGTTTCTGCAAATTCTAAGGAAACAAAGAAAGAGGATTATACTAGTTTTACAACTTTGATAAGTTCAACAAAAGCCAAAGATACCGATTATCCAACAATGATATATGATGGACCTTTCTCCGATACCGTTGTTAATAAAGAGATAAAAGGATTAAGTTTTGCTGAAACTTCCAAAGAAGAAACAGAAAAAGTTGCAGCAAATATATATAAGGACAGTGAAGTTTCTTTTGCAGGCGAAGCTAATGGTAAATTTTCAACTTATGATTATAATATCACTCTACCTAATGGCATTGACTGTTATGCACAAATATGTAAAAAAGGTGGAAAGTTATTAACTTTAAGTTCATATTCGGATAGTGATAAGGTAAATTTCTCAAAAGAACAAGCCATAACAAAGGCAGAGGAGTTTGCAGTAACACAAGGCATAAACGATGTTAAATGCGTTTGGAGTGATGTTGTTGGCAATGATGCTTATATCAATCTTGCTCCTGTAAAAAATAATATAATATATTACCCTGATTTGATAAAAGTCAAAGTTGATTTAAGTTCTGGTGAAATTATTGGCTGGGAATCTGCAACCTACTACACTAATCATAAAGAGAGAAATCTTCCAAAGCCTACTATTTCAGAAGAAATCGCAAAGAGTGCAATTGAAAAGGGATATGTTATAGACACTATTAAACTAGCATTAAGTCCAATAGAAGATTACAACCAAGAAGTTTTAACTTATGAGATAAAATGTACTAAAAACGACTCAACTTATTATTTCTATGTTGATGTTCAAACTGGAGAAACTGTTAATGTTTTGAGAGTTGTAGAAACAGATAATGGAAACTTATTAATGTAATGAGAGATTTTTCCACTAAATGAGATTTCTCCACTTTGGTCGAAATGACACAAATAATGATGAATTTCTCATTTCTACCGTCATTGCGAGGAGCAAAGCGACGTGGCAATCCAGACTTCGAAGCAAAATTCGTTTTTCTCCTTGGATAAAATAAAAGTTTATTTTTAGATTACTATCCTAAAATAGATTTTATAATTTCAATAAGTTTTGACCTATAAACAATTCCTTCACCCGTTGCATTTGAATTCAAAAAACAGAGAGGGGGATAAACTACACACCACCAATTATTTCCAGAACCTTCTCCTAAATCAAGAATCAGCGCATCATAAAACCCTTTTTCTAAAACTAAATTATCATAATCTCTTGTTGGAAATTCTTCCGTGGCAAGCCTAGCAGAAGAAGTGTAGGAAAAGCCGTTGGAAAATAACACATTATTCGCGGTTTGCTCTATCAAATCAAAGTTATTAGATATAACTATTTCTGCTTCCTTTTTTGTTTCGCATTCTGCTAAAATTGGAATCATTACTTTAACAACAGCATCTTTAACTAGGTATTTTATGCTTTGGTCAGTTTCTAAATTTGAATTAGCTCGAATATGTATTCGTAAATATTCAGATGTTGGTTCGGTGTTTAAAAAGCCGATTGTTACAAACCCGCCCAAAAATATTACAAGAGTAAATACAATAATTTTTTTCATAAAAAGATTATTAACTCATTAGAGATATTTAATCATTCTCAAAACTTTTCATTTAAATAATATTTAAATATTGACAAAAAAGACTAAAAAGTTTATAATTAGTTAAAGTTGGGAGAAAAGATGTTAAATAATACAAAAAATGAAATTTTAATAAAAGAAGACAAATTAGGGCAGGTAATAAGTCTTTTTATTAATGAAAATAGAAAATTTTTAAATTTAGATTTGTCTTTAATTCCAAGCCATTCAAGTTTATTAGCAGATGAAAGATTAAAAAAAAATATTAAAGATAATCACTTAATTATTGAAATTGATAAAGTAAATATGGTTAAAAAAGATAAAGATACAGCATTACAAATTGATTTTAAAAAAGGTGATGCTATTCAATCAATTATTGTTAACCCAGATAGAATTGCGCTTAAACATGATATTGAAATTTTAGAAAATAATGATTTAAATTTGAATATGACTTTACCAAAGAAGTTTTTTGAACTCGTTAATGACAAAAGAATAGAAATGTTTCCAGAGATAAAAGTGCTAAGTTTAAAATATACAGACAATGAAAATATAAGATTTTTTAGACAAGATAAAACAATATATTTTGTTGATAATGTAATAGAAAAAGACGATTCATTTAAGGAAGTTTCTCAAATTGTTAAGTCAAAAGGCTCAAAGGGAAACTTGAAATTCTTATTTGATAATAATCAAGCATTAGATTTAAGTAATATAGCAAAAGACGAATTGAAAATAATGAAAGAATTTATAAAGGGGAGTGTTCAACTAGGCAAAGGAGAAGAAGTTAAACCAACTCCTACACCAGTCTCAACTCCTATACCTATTCCAGAACCAATACCAACTGTAGAACCAATTGCTCCAATAATCCCTAATTTAGATATTATTGATGAAAAATTAGAAAATGCTAAATTTGCAATACCTGTTTTTAAAAGAGTAGATGGAAAGCAAGAGAAAATAGGCGATAAAGTTACTGTATATGGTAAAACAGAAAATATATTTAGTTATGGAACGGACTTAGCATCTAATGGGCAACCATTAATGAATGTTTCGTTGACTAAATTAGCCGATGGAACTTTTTCAAAAGTTCTTGCAGTAAATAATATTGACCACAAATTTGATATTTTAAACACAGCAGGCACTGTTCAAGGTGACGAGATTTTAATTGAATTAGATGAGTTTGAATATAATTCATCTACAGAAATAACTGCTTCATTCAAAAAAGTATTAGAAGTTGAAGGGGTAAAATATAAATCTATTGATGTTTTAGCAAAAGATATTGCTCTTTCTGGTACAAAAGGAATGAAATCTATCTTCACAACAGAAAAAGATAAAATGATTGATCAAGTTATTCCTTCAAACTTCTTCGAATTATTTTCACAATCAATTATTAAGGGTGAGAAATTACCAGCACAACAAGTTGAATCTTTATTTAATTTAAATGTGGAATTACCTAAGGGAATAGCAGATATTAACAGTTATTTAATAGGTAAGAAAAAGATAAACACATTAACTCTTGATAATCTTGATCCAACTACAGGCGTAAAAAAGCAGTGGTTATATATGCAAACAGGAACAGAAGTTTATGAAATAGATAAGATATATAAAATTCCTGCATCAGAGAATAACAATTCTGCTTTACTATTTGGAACATATCTTGGACGAGAAAAAGATGATGCAGTTGGAGAAAACTCACGAGTATATAAAATTGAAAATATTGATGAAAATTCTGCCGATTATAAAAGATTTCAGAGTGATATTATAGCTAATACCAATACGGAAAATCAAAAAGGTAGTTTAGATGTAACTTATGAGGAAAGCAAAGACAAACAAATAACTGATCCTATTGAGATTAGAAAAGGTAAAAAGAAAATAATAAATGATGCAAAGGGTAGGCCAGATCATGGTCCAGACGAGCC
>JAQVQJ010000138.1 GCA_028701635.1 Clostridia bacterium
TTTATGTTGAAGGCTTTGGCGGAGGGGTATGTCAGTCATCTACAACCCTTTATAATGCTTTAATTTTATCAGATATTGAGATATTAGAAGCTCATTCTCATTCATTGCCAATTTCTTATGTTCCATTAGCTTTTGATGCAATGGTAAGTGAAGGATATGCCGATTTAAAATTCAAAAACAATCTAGATAATCCAATTTTTATAAAAACTTGGGGAGATAATGAAAAAGTTTATGTAAATATTTATGGAGAGCCGTTAGCAGAGGACAGCAAGATTGAAAGAAGGGTTGAATATGTTAAAACCTTGCCACACGAAGGCGATATGATAGTAAAGGACACAAAGGGAGAGTATGCCGATAAGATTACTTATGCAGGAGAATATTTTAGATTAAAATATCCACAAGAAGGTTATCATGCAAAAGCATATTTAAACTACTACAAAGATGGAAAGATTGTTGATGAAAAATTAATAAGAGATGAAATTTATAAACCTCAAAAAGGGGTAGTTATGGAGGGAGTAGCTATTCTTGGAGAAGGAATGGAATTGCCTCAAAATGATGTAAAAATAATTTCTCCTCAAATTAAATCCAAAACAGATAAAAAATCTGTAGATAAAAAAATAGAAGAACAAAATCCAGCAAATTATAATCCTTAAAATTTACAAAGGCTTTTTATAAAGTCTAAATGTTTATTAGATAAATCAATTATAAATTCGCAATTTTGATATTTAGTTAATACATTTAATTTTTGTATTAATTCCGCTTCATTGGATATGGCTGATTTTAAAGAAAATTGAAAGTTTTTTATTTTTTTATGATTATTACTCTTTTGAATCTTTGCAGAAACAAATTTTTTCTCGATATCTTCTAAATCAGCCCTGCACTCTTCTTCTAAGTACAAAAACAATTGCCTTGCTCTAGTGGTGTTAACTTTCTTTTTAATATAACTATAAAGAGAATTTAAGTTTTTTAATGACAGACATATTGTGTCAACACTTGATATTTCTACTTGAGAAAGAGAAGCACTAAACAAACGCTCTCGCTTTAATCGAGAGGTATATTCTTTTGCCATTTTAGTAAAATCTTCCGGAGAAGAAATTAAGTTATCGAAATACTCCAATTTCAAATCCTTTGGTTTTATATATGAAATAAAGAGTGTATAATGTTAAATTTTGAATAATTAACATTATAGTTCATTTTTTCATAAACAATTTATTGAGGAGATTTTTATGGATATATTAAAAAAGAATAAGAGTTCTATAACTCCAACATGTGTAAAAGAGCTGTTGGAGAAAAGAATGAGTAAACAAATAGTAAAAGAAGAAGACAGAGAAAAAATGATTAAGGAACCTAAAACAGTGCCACAACAAAATAGTCAACCTAGAGAACCTGGGTCAGCTTATAGAGCCCCTGAACCGTATCCAAAGATTGTAAATGCTATGCCAAATAGAACTGATGTAAAGCAATTAAAAATGCTAGCAACGGGTAGAAATGGGGAACTTACAGCAATTCTTACATATCTTTATCAGTATTATATATTTAATGAAGATTACCCAGAAATTGCAAATTCATTAGAACAGATATCTATTATTGAAATGAAACATTATGAGCTTATTTCCAAGGCCATCGTTGAATTTGGTGGTGATCCTAATTTAACTAATGGGCAAGGAGATATATGGACAGGAAGAAATGTTGATACTGAAAAAAATATAAAGAGAGCTTTATTAAATAACATAAAGGGCGAAGAAGACGCAATTATGGATTATACAAGGGCAGCTAAAGAAACCACAAATCAATCCTTAGCGGCTTTATATTTAAGAATAGCGGAAGATGAAACCCAACATATTATTGTTTTAAAAGGACTTTTAAAAAGGTTAAATGATTAAAAAATAAAATGCGAACATTCGCATTTTATTTTTGTTAATTTTTCATTTATTTCATCTTCTTAGCTATTTCTTCTGCAAGTAAATTTATACTCGTTCACTTATATCAATCTTACTTGAAGATGAACTACCAGAACTCTTTCCACCGTCAACAACACTTTGAGCTTCTCTTTGAGCTTTAAGCATTTTAATTTGTTCATTAGTTGCTTGTTTCTCGGATGCTTTCTTTTCAGCAGCAGCACCTTTAAGACTGTTAATTATTGCTCCCCATCCGCCTGCCTCTTTCCAGCCTTTCATAAAGTCTCCGCCAAGAGATTTAAATATGCTTTTCAATGTTTCTTTAAAATCATTATTAAGAGCATTCTTGAAAAGTGCAGACCCGCCACCATATTGTGTTTTCTCAGCGATTTTTCTATCTGATGCTCTTTGTTCAGCAGTTGCTCTTTCATCGGACCCTTTCGCGCCCAACTGACTTGCAACAAATCTTTCATATCTATTAGGTGTTTTTACTTTTGCTACTCCATTAGCAATAGAACTTAAATTAGATTTTTCAGTGTCAATTACTGCTTTAAACTTTTGTTCTTCATGTGCAGCATTTTTTTCTTCATCTGTAAATCTTATTTTACGAAGCATATTATTCCGTTTTGTTTTGGTTAATTTTCCTTCTGCGAATGCCTTGTTAGTATCAGCCATTTTGCGTTTCTTATTTTGAAGACTGGCATATTCAGGAGTACTTTTTAATGTATTGTAATCTGTTTCATATTCTTGTAAATCAGATTTGCTTGACTTATAATCATCTAATTTACCAGCTCTATTAAGTCTTCTTTTTAGTTTAACTTCTGATTTCTCTTCTTGGTCTTTTTTAAATTCAGAAGAAGATTTAAATGAGTAGACGCCAGAAGATCCAGAACCATATACACTTTTTCGAACATCTCTATAAATATTGCCTTCCTCATGAGCTTTTGTTCTATCCTCATCGCTCATAGATAGTCTAGCTGTTTTTAAGAATTTCTTCTGTTTACGAGTACTTAAATTTTCAAATTCTGCTTTACTTGTTGGGTCATTCATTACATCATTTAATACAGCACCCTCTTCGGCTTTATGATCTCGAGATTGTTTAATTTTATCTACACCAAATTTTCCAAAAGACTTAATCATTTTTCCTGCACCAACTGCAAATCTGGCAGGTCCCATTGCAACCTTTCCAGCAGTTACTGCAGTAGAAGCTACTTCACTCGCAATTGCTCCCCCAGATTTTAGAGTATCATCTGCGCCTATTAATTCTGCAATCATGGAGACGAGATCTTTAACGGATATTAGCCCAACAATTACAAATAAAATATTTACAAGATAGTCAATTGGAGGAATATTGAAAAATTTAATTGTAGCAATTAATGGAATAATGATAAATATTAAATTCATTCCAGCAATTGGAGCATAGGTTCCTATTGCTTTTGATATAAAT
>JAQVQJ010000139.1 GCA_028701635.1 Clostridia bacterium
TGAGAAATGGGCCAATTCGGTAAAAAGCGAATTCGGTGTTGTTAAATTTGATAAAAGAACTCGCTATTTTGGGGGAAGATTGGTTCAGAGTAATTATCAAATGTTGAATACCATACATTTGAATGAAGAAGAAACGAAAAAGTTTATAGAGCCAACGGTGAATTATATTAAAGCTATAAAGAACGATGCGGCTGTCTTACGATATCACGTATTTGAATCTTCTAAACCGGAAAAGATAAATAATTATTACGAAGAAACTGAAGTTGAAGAAGATTTTGAAGAATATGGATTAATGCGTAGAGGACAAATAATTTTTTGTTTATATGAATTAAATACAAAATTTGCACAAACTAAACTTTGTGCGAATTTGGTAAATAGGTTATTGAGAGATCAAAAAGAAAAGGCAAAAGTGGGAAATATTCTATTGCCGGGAACAAATGCAACAATTTTTGGCAACGGCCCCGAATTGCTGAAGAGAATTGTCGGAGGACAGTTAGGAGGACAGGATCAACCTACATTGGGAAAAGGAAAAATCCGATGTGAAAGGTTTAAAAACGGAGAAAAATTGCTTTGTGCGCGTTCTCCGCATATTACGATGGGTAATTTATACATTGCTGAAAATATAGTTGATAAACAGGATAAGGATAGCATTTGGAGTTATTTTAATCTTGGAGAAAACATTGTGTGTGTCAACGCTATCGGTGAAAATATTCAACAACGGTTGAATGGTTGCGACTACGATTCGGATACGATGCTGATTACTAACGACACCTCTCTTGTAGGTAAGGTGTCGGCGGAGGGGTATTATGATGTTTTTAAAGTGCCCGTTTGTAAAATAACAGAGGAAGAAACAAATAACACACCGCTTAATTTGTGTGATCTGGATTCGGCGAATAGCCAAAATAAAGTGGGTGAAATTGTTAACCTATCACAAATTTTGAATAGCTTGCTATGGGATAGAGTTAATGACGGTAAAAAAATAAAAGATGAGATGGAGCTATATAAAGATATTTGCAAACTTGCAGTCCTCTCCGGAATAGAAGTGGATAAGGCTAAGCATTCTTACAACGTAAATAGTGATAAATTACTGAGAGATGTCCGTAAAAACTACCAATATTATATAAATAAAAAGCCTGTATTTTTGGAGGAGAGTCTGAAAAAAAAGAATAAAAAGAAGACAAAAGTCATTTCTAAAGAAATAAATTATAAAACGACAGTTGAATATATTTACTATTTGCTTCCTATAATGAGTGATATGCGTAAGGGGAAAAGAAAGAAAATCGAATGGAAAACAATATACGAATTAATTTATAACACTAACATTACTTATACAGCAAAAGCCAATGAAGCTGCCGATAGAATTATTGAGTTATGTAAAGATTATGTAGAAGAAAATAATAAATTGCATAAAGAGTTGGGTGACATTTTTAACAATTGTGTATATGCCGAACTCCGTATGCAAACGGATGAGTTATATAGTGAAGTTGCTCAAATTATTAATGAAAATGACGGCATATATGCTGAAGATATAATGAAAGCAGTATTGTTATTGTTAAAAGACCAGAAGATCGAGGATTGGAGATATTATGCTCCACTTTTCCAAATGAGTAACGATAGCTCAATAAAATGCTTATTCCAAGATGCAGGTTCAACTCCCCCCATCCCTATAATAGAAGCGGATGAAAACGGGAAGTATAATAATTTTTATGGAATAAATTTCAAATGCAATCAGAGTAGTAACGCGAATGGAAGCGATAGCCCTTGCGAGGACTGCCAAAGATATTCTTGTGAGAAAAAAAAGTGAAAACAAACAATCGTAGAAAAAAGCGGTCAACTTGCTAGAATATTTTCCGGGCGTAAGTCGGAAATTGAGTAACGGCGCTTATGGTAAGAACAACCAAAAAAATAAAAAGGAGAATTTTTATGGGAGAAGATGAGGTAAAGAATATTATTGCAAAATACTACGAGGATAGGGGGTACAGCACTGAAGTTGCCTTGGGCCACAAACACGGAATAGATATCGTCGCAAAAAAAGAGGGCGAGGAGAGAATCATTATCGAAGTAAAAGGTTGTGGCTCTCGCCCAGAAATGCGCGTTAATTACTTTCTTTCCATTTTGGGAGAAATATTGCAACGCATGGATGACGCGCAAGCTAAATATTACATAGCTTTGCCAAAGATGGACCAATACATCAATTTGTGGGATAGGTTACCGGAACTCGCGAAAAGAAGAACAGAGGTTGGTTTGATTTTGGTTGATACTGCAGGGAGCGTGGAGTTTCGCTAAATACTGTTTTTGTAGGAATAAAAAATGATAAAGGAAGTTAGAAAAACAAAGGTTTACGAGTTTTGAAATAGCTGGGAAAGAAAAAAAGGAGTATAAATCCAGTCATAGTTGGTATTTCATTTTTTTGCGTTTATATTATAATGAAAAATAATAAGAGTATAAGCACCGCCGGGCAGGAGCAAAATTAAGCTTGGTGGTGCTACGACAGGAGAGGTAAAGCCAACAAGAAAAATCGTGGTTAGTTTGCCCTCGTGGAGCCAGTGAGATGTATGGGCTGATATATTGAATTATCAAAAAGATATTTGCGAAAAGATTAGAACAACGCAATACGAAGAACATTTGACTTGGGATATACAGCACCGGTAAGGAAAAACAGCCATAGTTTATTTTCATAGAATTACTTTTTAATAGCCACAGAACGTAGTTGTTTTGCGGTTTTTTGCATTTTATATCGATTGAGATTTTTTAAAAATGAGTAATGCCCCTTATGGGAGGAATAGTAGTCGTTTTGCGGTTTTTTGCATTTTATATCGATTGAGATTTTTTAAAAATGAGTAATGGCCCTTATGGGAAGAATAGTAGTTGTAAATGTAAAAAAATAACAGGAGGTACGTATGAGATTTTATGAAACTGAAGTAACCCTTGCGGGAAAAACTAAAGTAGTTGTAAATGTAAAAAAATAACAGGAGGTACGTATGAGATTTTATGAAACTGAAGTAACCCTTGCGGGAAAAACTAAAGAGGTAAAAGAAGAGACTGAAAGAGCTGGTAATTTGAGGCGGAAAATGGAGGCAGCTGAGTATAATAGGATAACAGCCGACTTTAATAGTAATAATATAAAAATAAACGGGTGTGCGTTTGTAACGAAAGCGGATGATAATAAAATTATATTTTCGACATGTGTGATTAATCCGAGATTGAACCCGGATGAGTTTATTGAAGAATTTGTAAACGCTTTATGCAAGATACAAAACGGGATCAATACGAACGAGGTTTATTTGAATCCTTTCTTCTTTAGCCTAAAAAGCGCCCAATCAAATGGGTATATCGAA
>JAQVQJ010000140.1 GCA_028701635.1 Clostridia bacterium
GCGAGTATAGTTAAAAATATGTTTGATGAAACTCAATACGAGATTGATTATCAATTTGGCTATTGTAATTTGCCTTCAACTACTGAAGAAAATTCCGATTTTTATAAAAATAGAAATAACGAGACTTATTATGAATTAGATAAATGGAAGCATTCTGAAAACAATTATCCTAATAATATTGTTGGGGAATTAGATATTTTAAACAAATTAAAAGATAAAATTATTTCATTAGCAAATGAAAACAAAAAAGTTATAGTTGCATCTGATCATGGAACAAGCAGATTGGCTGTTCTTTCTAGAAAATATACATTTGATAGCAAAGAAGGAGCAAAGCGTTATAGATTTGGCAGATATTGTATTGACGAAAAAAATGATTATTCTGAAATCAAAGGATGTATTAACAAAGATAATTTTTGGATATTCGCAAATTATCATAGATTTGCAGAACATGGCGCACCAAGTGGTGAAATTCATGGAGGCGCATCTTTGGAAGAAATGATTGTTCCTGTATTTAGTATTTGTAAGAGAAACATAAACGATAAAAAAGTAAAAAAAGAATCAAATTCAATTATATTGTTAACAAAAGAAATTAAAATGCCTTTGAATCACATAGTAAATGTAAAATTTAAATTAAATGAACAACTTCTCTCTGTTGTTGCAATAGTTGGCGCAAAACGATTTGAATGTGAATTAAAAAATGGAGAATATAGTTTTGAACAAAAAATTGGAACTATTGAAACTAATGATGAATACACAGCAAGAATAATTTCGCTAGGAAATGAAATTGGTGAAATAAAATATAAAATTATCAAAGGAATTACTATGAATCTTGAAATATAAGGAGGATATAATGGAGACAAAGTTAAAAGAATTTTTTGGAGATATGTTAGTTTATAAGAGTTCAGATAATGGGAAGTTTTTTTCAGCACTGAGCTTACCTTCATTTATGCGAGATTGGTTAGTAATGAGATTTTCCGATTCTAATGGACAAATCGACAAAGATGAAGTTTCAGCTTATGTAAAAAGGACAATTCCTCAAAAAGAGCAATGGAAACATATGCAATTTGAAATGATTCGCAATTGTCAACCAATTAGATTTCTTGCTAAGATAAAAATTGATTTTGATACAAATACAAGAACCGCATTTTTTAGTTTGCCTGATTTTGGAGTTCCTAAAAAGAAAGGCGAAGCTATTGCGGATTGGGATATAGTTGAACAAAATAAAAATTATTTGCTTGCACCAAATGAAGTATGGGGCATAGTTGAGATTATGATTTCTGAAAACTACTGCGATGTCGATGGTAAAAAAGGAAACGTTATTAAACTAGTAGGATTTAAACCTTTTTGCCCATATAATATTGATTTAGATTATTATTGTGAAGCACGAAAAAAATTTTCGACTGAAGAATGGATTGATGTGCTTTTAAGTTCTATTGACTATAATCCAACAGGGTATCATGGGGTGTCTCAAAAAATGACTATGATTAGTCGCTTACTTCCTTTTGTCGAAAAGCGAATTAATCTAATTGAATTAGCTCCAAAAGGAACCGGTAAATCATATTTGTTTTCGCAAATCAGTAAATATGGATGGCTTGTAAGTGGAGGGAGTATTTCAAGAGCAAAAATGTTTTATGATATGGGAAAAAGAAATCCGGGGTTAGCAGCACATTATGACTATGTCGCTTTTGATGAAGTTCAGAGTATAACGTTTCCTGATAAAAATGAAATGCAGGGAGCTCTAAAAGGTTATCTTGAAAGTGGGGAATTTAGGATCGGTGATTATAAAGGCGTTGGTGATTCCGGATTAGTTTTGCTTGGAAATATTGATAGTAATAGGATGAATGTAAATACTAATATGTTTATAAATTTACCAGATATTTTTCACGAATCTGCTCTTATTGATAGATTTCATGGATTTATAAAAGGTTGGGAAATTCCAAGGATGAAAGAAAATTTAAAAGTTAATGGTTGGGCACTTAATGTAGAATATTTTAGTGAAATTATGCATATGTTAAGAGGAGAACTAATATATAGAGCAATTATTGATGAGATTTTGGTATTACCTAAAAATGCAGATACTCGTGATACAGAGGCAATAAAAAGAATATGTACAGCTTTTATGAAGCTTATTTTTCCAAATATAAGAAAAAAGGAAGAAATTAATTTAACTGAATTTGAAAATTACTGTTTAGAACCTGCAAGAGAAATGCGCAGAGTCATTAAAACACAATTAGGTATTATTGATAATGAATTTTTCGGGAAAGATATTCCTGATATTGGAATAGTAGAGATTAAAAATGAAGAAAATTGAATGTAAATTTTGTAATAATAATTTAATAAAAGATATTGTTGCACTAAATAAAAAACTATTGGGAAGAAACGTTCAAAAATTTCTCTGCATTAAATGCTTAGCAGATTATTTGGATTGTACTGAAGATGATTTGTTGATAAAAATTGAAGAATTTAAGGAACAAAACTGTATTCTGTTTAGGTGAATTTAAATGTGTTTTTAAAGTATCAACTAATTATTTCAACTCTTCCGCTTCTTAAATCGCCGCTGGTATTCTAGTCTGTCCGCAAAAAGCCAAAATGTTGAATAAAAAAAGCAAAAACATAATCTTGCCCATAAAAGCAAGATAACTAGAACTTCACCCTATATTTATTCCTATTTCCATAACTCTCCCTCTCCAACAACCCCAACTCCTCAAACTTCAATTTAACTGATACTAACTGATATCAATTAGTATCACCTTTTTTTATTTTTCTTAAAACGGTTTCCTGTATTCGAATAAATCACAATAAATGCCGTTGCCGCGATAAACAAACCGATGCCGATATTAAACAGTATCGGTCTGTCGAGTATGTCCGCAAAAAGCCAAAATGTCGAGCAAAAAGAAAGCACAAACATCATCTTGCCCATAAAATCAAGGAGTGCGGGCAAATCATATTCCGCCTTTTTTTCTTTGGACAGGGTGTTATAACCGCTTATTAAAAAGGCCCCTTTGCCGTTAAAAAACATGAAGCCGAGAATTAAAAACATTAAAAAAACCAATACATCTGCAATTAACATACTGTTTTCCCTTCTTTTATTCTTTATCTATAATTCTTTCTTTCCCTGTAATCTCTCCAACATTCAATTTCAAAATTGCTGTATGACCTACAACTTGATCTTGAAAATGATAGTCCGGTCCTTCATTTACCTTGTAATGATTCAGAATTTTATGCAACGCAAGTTTTTTTTCATCCTTGTCGGTAATATATTCAATTGCACCCGTTCCCATTACGCTTTCATAAGCCATCGTGCATTCGCAGGCGCCAACGGTCGGGCCGGTTAC
>JAQVQJ010000020.1 GCA_028701635.1 Clostridia bacterium
ATAAGAATAGGACAGTTGGAGAAGTTAGGCACGCTTTTGATAAGTTTGGAGGAGCACTTGGAGCGACGGGTTGTGTGCAGTTTATGTTTGATAGAAAAGGTATTTTAATAGTAGAGAAAAAAGATGGCATAACAGAAGATAATATAATGTTACTTGCGATAGAGGCTGATGCCGAAGATGTAAAAGATGATGGAGATGTGTTTGAGATTATCACTTCGCCTGAAAGTTTAAATGAAGTAAAGGAAAAGCTAGAAGCAAAAGGTTTGGAATTTATTTCTTCAGAATTAGAATACATACCTCAAAATTATATTGATTTAGATGAAAATCAGCTCGACACATTCAATAAAATGCTTGAAAAACTTGACGAGTCTGATGATGTGCAAGAAATTACACATAATGTAAGAATATAGAATAATTAAAAACGAATTTAATTAAATAATTGTTTTTTGCGTTCAATCATTTCGTCGATTCGCGAGATATATTCATCAATGAATTTAACGTTTGCACATCTTTCAATATGATTTTCAAGGCTCCAAATTCTTTTTGATATGGCATTTGCTCCACATGCTAAAATTGAGCAGGCATCTTCCATGCTATCTATGTTAAAAAGACAAGCATAACCCTTTTGTGTAAAGCCAACATTTTCAAGCCCTAATGGGGTGTTTTTTTGCTTATATAGATAATAAGGCTTGTAGCCTCTTTCCATTAAGGTTAAATGTGCATAATCAATCATTTTTTTGACTTCGTTATCATCAGTTGGTTTGGCTTCTATTTCGCAATTCGATTGTGATTTCATTGCATCTTCTGTCATAATTGACCCGCGTTTTAATGCCAATGAGTGAATTGTGATATTATGAGGTCCCATTTCCAAAGCATAATTTACAGACTTTTTAAAAGTTGATAATTTTTCTTCTGGAAGTCCAGCAATTAAATCAAAGTTTATAGTGAAATTGTATTCTAGAGCTAATTTGTATGCAGTTATAACATCATTAACGGTATGCTTTCTCCCCACTAACTTTAATGTTTTGTCAGAAAATGTTTGAGGGTTTATACATATTCTAGTTACATTGTTTTTCTTTAAAACGTCGAGTTTTTCGCGGGTTATAGTGTCTGGACGACCAAATTCAACCGTAAATTCTACCGAAGGATAAGTTAATTCTGATAAGATAGTATCTAATTGTTCAGCTGATAACACACTCGGCGTGCCACCACCAATGTATATAGAACGAACAACATACAATTTATCTTTAATAAGTGATTTAATATAAGTGATTTCTTTTAATAAAGTTTCTATGTATGTAGGTATAATATCTTTTACTTTATCGTAAACAGATGAAATAAAACTACAATACTTACATCTTGAAGGACAAATCGGAATATTAATAAATATATCAACTAATTTATCGTTTTTTATTATACTTTTTTGATTAGATATTACTTCTTTTAATAATTTTGCTTTATTTTCATGAAGGCGAAAGTCTTTCATTAGGGTTTCTTTTAATAGATACTCTGGAGTTCCTTTTTCTAATAGGTCATAAGCAATCTTTGTTGGTCTAACACCTGTAATATCCCCCCAATCAAATGATTTATTGAAATGTTTGCACATTGCATCATAGATTGCTAACTTCGCTCCATTTTTTAAATCTTTTTTATCTAAATTGCCATTATATATAAATTCATACTCTTTATCATCAATTTTTATTATATTTTTATTATCAATTAATTCATGCGAAAATTCATGTAATTGATTTTCTTTAAAAATAGGGAAAAATAATCTAATTAATTCATCAAATTCTTTTTTATATTCAATTAAATTCGTTTTAAATTCCATTTTTTTATTATTTTCCTTTTTTTTATTATTTTTTATTATTTTTTATAAATTGGCTAAGGTAGCCTATTGTAGTGTATATTAAAGAATTATTAAGTTCATTTTTATCCTTAGAATTAATTTGTAAAGTATATTGGTCATTATTAATAAAATTAATTATATTTAATTCAGATAAAATTAGAAAATAAATTAAAAAATTATTAAAAGAAATCTTTAATAACCTAACAAAATTATTATATAAATGTAAAATATTTGAAAAATTTTGATTATTTAATTGTTTTATTTTTATAAAAAAGTTTGATATAGCATCTCTTGATAAATTGATATTTTCAAATGGTTTTTTATTGAAAGCTGAATTTTCAGGAAGGTATATTGTTCCGTTACTAAATTTTCTTATTTCTGCTAAATATGTTTTATCTAAGATAGGGTCTAAGAATACTATGTTATTGTAATTTTTGAATATTGACAAATCTGTTGGATAAAGGTAAAGGGCATTAGCTCCACTGTCCGATGAATTATTAAAGATAAACAAATCTTTAATATTATCGCTAGAATATTTTTTAGTGAAATTTTTGTATGATTGGCTACTTGTTGATACAAAAATTGTTCCAAATGGATTTGCTTCACATTCTGCTACAAATTTTATTAACTCTGTATCATTGTATATTTTATTAGTTACTTTTGTTTTATTTTTTAAATATTTTAATTGCTCGAAAACGAAGGCATCTAGAGTTGAAGTAAATGATTTATCAAATTCAAATCCGCCATTAAAGTTTTTAACTATTCCTTTGAACTGATTATTATATTTATTTTGCAATTCGAAAATAAAGTTTTTATTCTTTGAGTATTTCAAAGAAAAGTATTTTTCGCTACAATTAAAATAGATTAAATTTAATGCTTTTCCTATTGTAATTGTGTAATGAGTCGGATAATTTTTTAAAGGAGTAATTCTTGTTTCCTCTGATTTTATTTTTAGCAAAGGTTTAGTGTTGTTTAATCCAAATGGTTCTAATTTTTGCAAATCATTATAAAATTTATCGGTTAATTCCGGCGTTGTTATATCTAAATCATAAAAATAAATAGGTGTAAATATTTTTGTACTTATCTTTGTGAAGATAAAAGAGTTAACTTTTTCGATAAAAATAGGTAGATGTTCGGCATTTAATGTTAATCCAGCAGCCATTTTGTGCCCGCCGAAAGTTACTAAAATATCTTGCATACTGGTCAGCATTTCATGAACATTTATGTCATTTAAACTTCTAGCAGATCCTTTCAATACGCCATCTTTTTCACTAAATAAAAATGCAGGGCGGTTATAAGCGTCTACTAGTTTCGCACAAACAATCCCCAGTATTCCTGCGTCCCAATTTTTTGAAGATAAAATTATACATCTTTCATTTGCGATATTGAATTTCTTTAATTTTTTTACACAATCATCAAAAACATCTGTACAAATTTTCTGTCTTCTTGTATTGTACTCATTTATTTTGTTAAGTAATAATTTTATTTTATTTATATCTTTTTCTAAGTATAAAAGTAAAGAATCAGTTGCTTCGCCCATACGACCAGACGAATTGATTTTCGGTGCAATTTTAAAAGAAACTTCTGTTGAGTTTACAGATTTTAAATTTAGTTTATTTTCTTTGAATAAAAGCTTTAGTCCCAATGGGAGATATTTATCAAATAATTTCATTCCCAACGCAACAATAGCCCTATTTTCATCAGTTAATGAAACAATATCAGCTATAGTTGCTATTGCTGCTATCGGTAAGAATTCTTCCGCTTCTTTAAAGCCTAAAAGGGCTTGAGAAATCTTTAAGGCTACACCTGTTCCGCATAAGTCTTTAAAAGGATATTCTTGATTATCTAATTTTACATTTACAACTACTTGATTTGGAATACATTCTGGAATTTCGTGGTGATCTGTAACGATAACATCAATTCCAATTGATTTTGCGTAATCCACTTCTTTTGCACAACAAATCCCACAATCAACAGTTATTATAAGAGAAGGAGAAAAATTATCTTTTACCTTATCTATAACTTCTTTTGTTAAACCGTAGTCATCTGTAAAACGATTTGGAAGATAGTAATCGACATGATGGTTCATCTTTTCAAATGTCTTTACCATAATTGCAGTTGCACTAACACCATCAACATCATAATCGCCGAAAATAACAATTTTTTCTTTATTTTTAATTGCTTCTTTAATTCTTTCTACTGCTTCTCGCATTCCAGAAAGTTGATAAGGGTCGTGAAAGTCTTTTTCTGTTGGGTTTAAAAACTTTATAATATCATCTTTTGTTGAAATGCCACGAGAAAAAAGTAATTCTATAACCTTAGAATCTAAATTTAATTCCTTCGACATATTGGAAATTAGCGCAAGATCGTATTCTGCGTTAAAATACTTTTGTTGTTTCATTTAATGGCCTTTTTATTAAATTAATTTTTTAAAAATATGACTTAAAGTCAAAATTCATTCTTTATTAGAATAACACATTTTTAGAATTTGTCAAATTAATTAGGTAATCTTAAAAACTTGTTGAAAATATCTTAAAATTTATAAATTTATGATATAATATTTATATGTTTACGATAGCAAAAGGTTGGTATGAAAGACTAAAAGACGAATTAGATTCAAAAAGTTTTAAGGATTTACAGAAGTTTCTAGAGCAAGAGTATGCTAATTATAGAATCTATCCTTGTCCTGAAAAAGTTTTTAATGCTTTAAATTTAACTAAATTTGAAGATGTAAAGGTTGTAATTATAGGACAAGATCCTTATCATCAACCGGGACAAGCGCATGGACTTTGTTTCTCCGTGGAAAATGATACAAAATTACCGCCTTCACTTCAAAATATTTATAAAGAAATAGAGAGTGAAATAGGTAAAAAATCAGTTACAAACGGAGATTTAACTAAATGGGCAAAACAAGGGATTCTTCTTTTAAACGCAGTCTTAACAGTTAGAGAGAGTTGTCCAAACTCACATAAAAAAAGAGGCTGGGAACTAATAACTAAAAAGATTATTAAGGCTCTCAATGAAAGACAAAAACCAATAATCTTTATACTTTGGGGAGCGAATGCTATTGAAATGGGAAAGGAAGTAGATAAAAATCGGCACTTTGTTTTGACTTGCGCGCACCCAAGTCCGCTGTCTGCTTACAATGGATTTTTTGGTTGCGGTCATTTTAGTAAAACAAATGAAATTTTAAAAAAGTTGAAAAATACAGAGATTGAGTGGTAGGGAGGAATTATGTTAGATATATTAATAATCATTTTAGCATTACTTTTGATTTTAGTTGGAATTTATGGCTTTAATAAATTTAAAGAGTTAAAAAAGAATAAAAAAAATAAGCCAGAGAAAAAAGCAGATAAGAAAAAAAACAATGGAAAAAGAGAAAAGATAAAAAAAGAAGAAGCCAGAAGAAAAAAAGAGGAGGATTTTGATTTAAAAGGTGCAAATGTAGACATCGCAGAAAAGTTTCTTTTTAGAAAAGAAGTTAAATTATTGATTTTGATTAATAGAATTTTACCAAAAGGGCTTATTGTTTTTCCAAAAGTTGGAGTAGATTTAATTTTGACTCCAATAGGAAATAGGACATTATATGATTCCATTCATGGAAAATATGTAGATTTGGTCATATTTGAAGAGGACACAATGAAACCCAAATTAGCGATTGATCTTTATGATGGAACAATTGGAGATGAACAATTAGAGGTTGAGTGCCCAGAAGTTATTTATGCTCTTAAAAACGCGGAATTCCCTATAGTTTCTATTAAGATAAAAGCAGAATATGAAATTGAAGAAATAAAAGCGCTATTACTCAAAGGTTTAGGAATGTTAGACAAAAATGAAGTCGCAAATGTAGATAAAAAAGAAAATTAAACAAATAGGTGAGATATGAGAATAGGAATTGATATTGATGGAACTTTAACAAATATTGTTGATAGTGTAATAGCTTATGGACAAGAGTATGAATTAGAAAACAATTTAAAGGAAGGAATTGCCAATCCTAAAAGTGATTTTATTCAAACAGCTTTTGAGTGGGGAACTGAGATAGGTAATAGGTTTTGGCGGGAAAATTTTGTTAAGATTAATCAAGTTGAGCCAAGACCATTAACAAAAAAATATTTAGATAAGTTGCATAATGAAGGACACGAAATCATTATAATTACAGCGCGTTCTGATGAAGAATTAAAAACACCTGAAAAAATATCAATAAAATGGTTGAAAAAAAATAAACTGCCTTTTGACAAGATTGTTGTAAATGCAAATGATAAAGGGAAGGTTTGTAAAGAGAATAATATTGATGTATTTATAGATGATTTGCCTAGAAATATTGATAGAGTAGTATCGACTGGAATTAAAACTTTTATTATGAATTCTGTTACAAATGAGCATTTTAATATAAAAGGGGTAACAAGAGTTTACAGCTTTGTAGATTTTTACAGACATATTAAAAAGATGTCCCAAACTGGTAAAAAGCCTGAAATCGAAGGAATGCCTAAAACTTATGCGATGAATGTTAATAAAATCTTTTATAAAAAATTAAAACGAGGCGATATAAAAATAGAATTAAGATTAAATGATATTCGCAGACAAAACATAAAAAAGAACGATACAATTAACTTTAAATTAGATACAAACCCTAAGAAAAGTTTTTTTGCGAAGGTTGAAAGAACAAAGAAATATAAGAATTTTATTGAATTGCTCCAAAAAGAAGGATTAGAAAATTGTGGATTTAGGGTAAAGTCCATTCAACAAGCAGATAGCATAATGAAAAGATTTTATTCTCAAGAAGAAATTCAAAAACTTGGAGTTATCGCAATAGAAATAAAACTAAAAAAATAACTGAATAATTATGCATCGTTTGTTAAATTAAATGGTGCATTTTTTAACATTTTAAAAAAATATTTGTATATATATCTTCATGGGGATTAATGGAATAAAAGTCATTAATAAAAGATATTTAGAAAATAACATTAATGAAATTAAAAAGTTAAGTGGAAAGAAAATTTGTGCCATGGTTAAGGCTGATGCCTACGGGCATGGAATAAGGGAAATCTCAAATATCTTGAAAGGCAAAGTCGATTATTTGGGAGTTTCAAATATTGATGAAGCTCTCATTATAAGAGAAAACGATAAGGATACTAAAATATTATTAGTGGGCAAGACAAATTTATTTAAAGAGTGTGTTGAAAAAGACATCTCTTTTATTATTGAAAGTTTTGAACATTTTAATTCTCTTTTAAAGTTTTACTATGAATATTTATTCAATAAGAGTATCAAATTATGCATAAATATACATTTAAAAATCAATAGTGGAATGAATAGATTAGGAATAAAAAGTATTGAAGAATTCAAAAAGATTTATAAGCTAGCAATGCAAAATAGCATTAACATTGAAGGAGTCTCAACTCATTTTGCAACAGCAGACTGTGATAATCGTTTTTTAAATAGACAAATTTTAATGTTTAAAAAATTTATAAAAGAAATTCCTATAAATGAAAAGCCAATTATTAATGTAGGAGGCTCGGCAATTTTAAGGGAAGAAAACAGAGAGTCTTTTAATGATTTTGATATGGTTAGAGTTGGTATCGCAATGTATGGATATAATGCAGATAAAATTTCAAAAAAAATAAAGCCAATTTTAAAAATTGAATCCAAGATTATAAAAATTATTAACATTAAAAAGGGGGAATTTGTAGGGTATTCAAAAGGCTTTCAAGCGGATAGAGATATGATAGTTGGAGTTGTTCCACTAGGATATGGCGATGGCATTCCAAGAAATCTTTCAAATAAAATTAATGTAGATATTGTTACAAAAGGAAAACATATTCACAAGTGTGCAGTTATTGGAAAAATCTGTATGGATATGTTTTTTATTGATTTAACAGAAATAAAAAATGTTTATGAAGGCGATAAAATTATAGTTGTAAAAAATGTAAAAAAATGGGCTGAATTACTTCAGGCCATTCCTTATGAAATCTTAACAAATTTTGGATTAATTAGATAAACTTAATTACTTCCAACTAACTTTAACATATCAACAAGTTTAACTGAATATCCATATTCATTGTCATACCAAGCAACAAGTTTAACGAATGTTGGATTTAGCATTATTCCAGCTTTAATATCAACAATACATGTGCGAGGATCACCAATAAAATCACTAGATACAAGAGTGTCTTCTGTTGTTCCTAAGATACCTTTTAATTCTCCGTTTTCCGCTTTTTTTAATACCTTTATAATCTCTTCATAGGTTGTTTCTTTAGCTAATTTACAAGTTAAATCAACTACCGAAACATCAAGAGTCGGTACTCTAAAACTCATACCCGTTAATTTACCTTTAAGTGAAGGAATAACTTGACTTACTGCCTTTGCAGCTCCTGTTGATGATGGAATAATATTGTATGATGCCGCTCTTCCGCCTCTCCAATCTTTTTTGGAAACTCCATCTGTAACTAATTGAGTAGCGGTAGTTGAGTGAATTGTCGACATAAGCCCTTCTGCTATTCCAAAGTTATCATTGATTACTTTTGCTAATGGGGCAAGACAGTTGGTTGTACAACTTGAATTGCAAACGACTGTGTATTCTGGTTTATATTCTTTTTCATTAACTCCCATAACGTACATAGGGCAATCTTTTCCAGCCGCTGTTATGACAATTTTTCTTGCTCCTGCCTTAATATGCTTTTCTGCTTCTTCTTTTCTTGTGAACTTTCCGCTTGCTTCAGCTATGACATCTGGTCTAGTATCTGACCATTTTATTTTTTCTGGTTCAAGTTCACTGTAAAAAGGTATTTCTTTACCATCTACAATTAAATTTCCATTTTTTGAACTAACTTCGCCTGAAAAAGTTCCATGTATTGTGTCATATTTAAACAAATATGCTGCATATTCCGCGTCTATAAAAGGATCATTAATAGCGACTACTTCAACATCATCTCTTTCACTTGCAACTCGTAGCACTAATCTGCCAATTCTACCAAATCCATTTATTCCAATTTTTACTTTTTTCATATTTTCTCCTTGTAATTTTATTTAATTATACAAAAAAGAAATTTTTATAGCAAATTTTCTGGGTTAAGTTTTTTTAATTCTGGAATAATAAAAATTCCATCTTTTCTTATTAATTTATCATCAAAATATATTTCTCCGCCGCCATGCTGTGGTTGCATTGAAAGAACCATATCCCAATGAACAGCAGAAATATTTCCATTCGGTGCTTCATCTTCATAGCAATTTCCTGGTGTAAAATGTATTGACCCACTCATTTTTTCATCAAAAAGAATATCATTGAAAGGTTCAATAATATAGGGATTGACCCCTATCGCAAATTCTCCAAAATATCTTGCATTTTTATCTGTATCTAAAATTGCATTTAATATGTCTGTATTTTTAGAAGAGGTAGCTTTTACTATTTTTCCATTTCTAACTTCAAGGCTAACATTTGAAAAAGGTGTTCCGTTGTAAATAGTGTCAAGATTATATGTTATAACTCCATTAACGCTTTCTCTTACTGGGGCAGTGAAGACTTCGCCATCAGGAATATTATTCTCTCCTGCGCATTTGATTGCAGGAATGCCCTTTATTGAGAATGTTATATCAGTATTTGGAGCAACTAGTCTAACTTTGTCTGTTTTTTCCATTAATGTAACAAGTGAGTCCATAGCTTTACTCATTTTAGAATAGTCTAAATTACAGATTTCATAAAAAAAGTCCTCATATTTTTCACTGCTCATTTTGGCAGATTGCGCAAGACCAGAAGAAGGACACATTAGTAAAACCCATTTGGTGTGTTGTACTCTTTGTTTGTGTATTGGATCCATTATTTTATTGAATATTTTCATCTCATTTTTTGGGACTTCAGACAATTCAAATAAATTATTTATTCCTCTAATAGAAATGTATGCATCCATTTGTTTCATTTGAGTCATTTGCAAATCTGCACTTGTTTGCAAACATTCTTCACTCGTGCTAAGCAATAACTCTTTATCTATTTCAGATGATGACATGCTTACATAGGGATGTCCGCCGGCTTTGTAAACTTCTTTTATTAGTGCAATTATGATATTTTTGTCAGCATCTCTGGAAATAATTAAGACTTTTTCCTTTGGCTTTAATGATATCGAATAATTTACTATATTTTGTGCTAATTTTTCAATTCTGCTATCCATATTTTCTCCTAAAATGATATTATAAACTATTCGTTAATAAATAAACAATTTTTTATTAGGTAAATTTTTATCTCTTTAAAAAAAGTAGTTCGCCCATTGGACTTAATTATTCTATTGAGTAATTTTTTTAAAATTATATGAAATTAAACCCCATTTTTATCAATTTAAAAGACATATATGCTTATTGTGTTAAAAATATTAATTTTATTTATAATAATAGAGTAAATCGTTTGACAAAATTCGATAAAAAATGGATAATTATAACATAAAGCTTTAAGGGAGTAACTAATGCTAAAAGGACTGAACAGCGAAAATAAAAAATCATACTTTCATCTAATCTTATCGGTGGTTTTTATTTTTTCAATGTTTTTTATTGGATTAATAGTTCAGTCAAATTATTTTAACTCAAATATTATTAATGTTAATGCAGATGATTACTTCGAGGGGGGAGAAGGGACAGAATTAAATCCGTTACAAATTGCCACCAAAGAGCAGCTATATAATCTTGCTAATTTAATAAATGATCCTGTCACAAATTCAACTTATCGCTCACTTTATTATGACCTAATGGAAGACATAACTTTTGCAAGTGATGAAAGCGAACAATGGATACCTATTGGTAAAGATAGTGCTAATCTTTATTTCGCTGGTAATTTTGATGGAAATGGTCATACGATAACAAACTTAACTATTACAGAGTATATATCAGGGTTTGAAAATTATGGATTATTTGGATATGTATTAGGGACGAGTTCGGTACCCGCAAATATTAGTAATTTAGGATTTGTAGACACTAATATAAACATATCAAGTTCTGCAACCATATATTTGGGAGCAGTTGCAGGTCAGGCTTATTCTTATGTTGATATATTAAATTGTTATAACACAGGAAATATTTCTGTAACTTCCAGTGCAATTATTTATGCAGGTGGAATTACAGGAAGAACATATTCATCAAATCAAATAACAAATTGTTATAATACAGCAAACATTACTGGATCTTCAGCAACTTCAACTGTTAATATCGGAGGAATTACAGGGAGGTTATATTCATCAAATCAAATAGCTAATTGTTATAATACAGGAAATATTGTTACAACAATTTCTTCTTCTTCTTATGCGGGTGGAATTGCAGGATCATTTTATTCTTCATCAATTGAAATATTAGATTGTTATAATACAGGAAATATTAATGTTACTAGTTCTTCTTCTTCTGTTACTGGTGGAATTGTAGGATATGTATACAGTTCTTATACTGTAGAAATAACAAATTCTTATAATATAGGATATGTTACTGCTATTGCCTCTTCTGTATATAAAGGTGGAATCGTGGGGAGCTCAGGTACTGGTACCAAAATAAACTATTGTTATGCGTTGATAAACCAAGGATATACTGCATTATATAATGGAAGTATCTCAACAAATACAGGGGCTATTAAAACTGCTGTTGATATGATCAATATTGGAACTTATGCTAACTGGGATATTATAGGAGAAACATCAACTTGGATAATGACAGGAGCTTTACCGACTTTAAGAGGATTAACTCGAACAGAAGATATATATTATAATTTAATTCTTGATTATAATAGCGAGTTAACAAATTTAGTAAGTTTTTACAAGGCTGGAGAACAAGTAACTTTGCCAAATCAAACAACTTTTACTCATTTTTTAAGTGGTTGGGCTTTAACAGAAATTGGAGAAGTTGTTTATAACGTTAATTATATATATACGATGCCAAGTGAAAATATAACATTATATGCACAATGGGAGGGTTATTTTGAAAGCGGAGAAGGAACTGAAATTAATCCATTTCAAATTGCAACTAAAGAACAATTATATAATCTTGCTAATTTGGTGAATAATTCAGCTGCTACAAACACAACTTATAAGTCGTTATATTATGAATTAATAGCAGATATAACTTTCGCGAGTGATGGAAGCGAGCAATGGAAACCTATTGGGTCGACTACTAGCTGGTATTTTAGTGGGAAATTTAATGGTAATGGACACATAATAACTAACTTAACAAATACTTCTTATATTACAGGCTATAGTTATTATGGTTTGTTTGGATATGTTAGAGGAATTAACACTTCAAATCGTGCAGAAATTAAGAACATTGGGCTTGTAGGGACTAGAATAGATTTTTATAGTGGTAATAGTATTTATGCAGGTTCAGTTGCAGGAAGAATAGAATACTACACAAACATTTCAAATTGTTATAATACAGGAGAAATTATTCTGAAAGGTTCTTATTCTTATGCTGGAGGAATTGTAGGTTATAGTTATAGCGATACTCAAATTATTAACTGTTATAACACTGGGAGTGTTGGTGTAATTAATTCAAGTACAAGTGTTTATGCAGGAGGAATTGTAGGTTATTCTAGAACTTTAAATCAAATAACGAACTCTTATAATATAGGTTATATTACTTCTGAATCTATAAAGGGTGGAATAATGGGGGGTTCTTATAGTTCAGATAATGAAATAAACAATTGTTACGCGTTAGAAAATCAAGGATATACTGCTGTTTATGGTTCAGGAACTGCACCGACTATAAATACCAGAGTAATTGTTACCCTTGAGGAAATGATGGATATTGAAACTTATGTAAATTGGGATTTTGAAGGGGAAACTTCAGTTTGGATTATGGCAGCTTTGCCATATTTAAGGGGAATAACTCGTATTGAAGACATTTATCGCACTTTAACATATAATTATAATTATCCAGGGTTAGATGATTTAGTAGAATTACATACAGTTAATTCCAATATTGTTTTACCTCATGGAATAAGACATATTGATTTAGGAACAGGATATATTATTGGTTGGGCTGAAGAAGAATTTGGAGAAGTTGTTTATGATGCTGGTGATACATACATAATGCCAAATGAAAATTCAACTTTATATGCCCAGTGGATAGAAATAACACTATTTGCAGGTGGAAATGGAACTGAAGCTACTCCATTTCAAATTGCTAACAAAGACCAACTACATTACCTTTCTATTTTAATAAATGATTCTATTACAAATTCAATTTATCGTTCGCTATATTATGAACTAATTACACATATAACATTTACTGATGATGAAAGTGAACAATGGATACCAATTGGTAAGAATGATTCTTTATATTTTATGGGGCATTTTAATGGAAATAATCACACTATAACAAACTTAACTATTACATCTTATAAAACAGATTTTAATTATTATGGATTATTTGGATATGTAAAGGGTAGTGATACTCCTGCAGAAATTAAGAATATAGGATTTATAGATACCAATATAAATGTAGCAAATGCTTCAGATTTGTTTTCAGGTTCAGTTGCAGGAAGAATAGAAGACACAAATGTTTCAAACTG
>JAQVQJ010000141.1 GCA_028701635.1 Clostridia bacterium
ATAACCCATTACAGCCTCAACCCACACATACAATCTTTTATTCTCAAACCCTTTAAAAGGAACAGGAATTCCCCAATTCAAATCTCTCGTAATTGCTCTATCTCTTAACCCTTGTTCAAGATATTTATTTGTTTCATTTATAGCGGTTGCTCGCCAGCTTTCCTTATTTTCATTTACATAAGCTTGAACTTTATCTTGTAAAGCTGAGAGTTTAAAATATATATGGTTATTCTTTTTTATGGTAGTTGGATTTCCGCATTTTTTACATTTTTTATTTAATATTGTATCAGGTGTGAGCGCAGTTAAACACTTGTCGCATTGTTCTCCTGTTATATCTTCTCCACACACAGGACATTTACCTATAAGCTCTCGGTCTGCAATAAATTTACTACAATGCTCGCAATAATCTTCATCAGTTTCTTTTTCATAAAGATAACCATTTTCTTTCATCTTGAGGACATATTCTTGAACTTTATTCTGGTGAAAAGAATTCATAGTACTGGTATATAAATCATATTGAAATCCTAAATCTATAAAATTTTGTCTAAATTCTTCATCATAATGAGATGCAATAGTTTTAGCATCAACGCCTAACTTATCTGCTCTAACAGTTATAGGTGTTCCATGGCAATCAGAACCAGAAACATACAAAACGTCTGCTCCTTTTTTTCTAAAATATTTTGCTAAAATATCTCCCGGTAAAAGTGCTGCCAAATGTCCAATGTGCATTGAGTTGTTCGCATAAGGCCATGCTCCGCCAATTAAAATCTGTTTTTTGTCCATTGTAATACTCCCAAATAATAAAGCATTTTACCATATAAAAATCAAAAACTCAACAAAAAATCCTATAAGGCGAACCTTATAGGATTTTTTTGTTTTTGTTTACTTTTCAAAATGATTTTCCGAACTTTGTGTTGGTGGAAATCTTTGACCTTTCTTAAGGTCCACAGTATTGACTTTTTTTCCAGACTTCTCAACAACTTTATATTTGCCTGTTTCTGGAGCAACGTCACCTGAATTCCATTTACTCATATTCCCTCCTCGCTTTTAGTATCTCCAAAAAAAAATAACTTAAACTTGTTTGACTTTACAAAATTAAAAGTTTAAAATAATCAAAAGGATGTATATGAAAAAAAGTAACACTGCAGAAAAAGAAGTAAAAACAAAAACAAAAACTGTAAACAAAACTATTAAAAAACAGTCAATTAAACAACCAATTGAACAACAACCTATAATAGAAACACTAAACCAAAAGCCAGTTGCAGAAGAATCGGTTGTAATAAATCCTCTTGCACAAGAACAACCAATCCAAGAGCCTATCGTGCAAAACCAAGAACCAGTCACAGAACAACCTATTGCTCAAGAAAAAGTTTTTAAACAAAATCCTTTTATTACTAAATTTGCTACTACCTTAATGATAATTTCATTTATAGCACTTATTGTAACTGGATTATTTATTTTTTCATTTTTAGGGTTTATTTTATATTACTTAATTTTAGTAATTCTTTTACTAGTAACCTTATTTACTCTTTTCTCAAAATTAGAACCTTGGTTTAATAAGGGAGAAGAAGTACAACAATCTATTGTTTCATTTTACTCAATAATTCAGTATGTATTAGGTGCTAGTATTCTTCTTGCCACAACTGCTTTGCTTATTTTCATTTTCAAGAAAAATTATATTCATAGGCGCTCTAGAATAATCTTTTCAAGCATTATAATAGTTATTAATATTATTCTATTAATTGTAAAATATTTTATATTAAAAATTTAATTAGGAGGAAATTATGCAATATTTTATACAACAAAAGATTCTGACATTTTTTAGAAAAAAATATGAAATTCAAAATTCTGAAGGGGAAATTATTTATCAAGTTAAATCAAATATATGGTTTCCATTTAAGTTGACAGTATCTGACTTAAATAATAAACCATTAATTGTAATTAAAAAGCGCTACTTTAGGATCTTCCCTCGCTTTGATGTGTATTCCACAGAAAGTAAAACAATGCTAGCTAAAATTAAAGCTAAGTTGGGTATTTTAGAAAAAAGATTTAATATTTATTCTTCAAATCCAGAATTTAATAATCTAAAAATTCACGGCGATGTTATTGGTTTAAGTTTTCAAATTATGAAAGATAATGAAGTTTTAGCGACTGTGAATAAAAAAATACTTAATATTGGCGACAAATACTCCGTTCAAATAAATGATGATAAAAATTCCATGCTATATTTTGCTATCGTCCTAACATTGGATACCATAGTACATACTAGAAAAAAGAGATAAGCAAAGAATTAAAATGATTGTTCAAATTGCAGGAGTTAAAAATAATGATTGTTCAAATTGCAGGAGTTAAAAATATTGAAGAAGCACTTTTTTGCGAAAAAGCAGGAGTAGATTATATTGGCTTACTAGTTGGACAATCACATGCCAGCAAAGATTTTATTTCCAGTGAAATCGCTCGTGATATAACTCAATCATTAAAAAAATCAAAATCAATAATGATAACCCATCTAACAAACGCAAAAGAAATTATTGAAAATGCAAAAATAATTAGTTGTAATGCTATCCAATTACATTCAAATATAGATGAAAATGAAGTTGAAAAAATAGCAAAGGCTTTACCAAAAATAGAATTATTAAGATTGATTCACATTTCGCAGGGTGGCGAAGTTGTAAACGATTACAAATCTTTTAAATTTGTAACTTATTATTTTTTAGATACTTTTAATCCTGTGACCAACCAAGCAGGTGGAACGGGTTTGATTCCAAGTTGGGAAATTTGTAGAGATTTAATATCAAAATTACCTAAACCAACTTTTTTAGCAGGCGGATTAAATCCAAATAATGTTACCGAAGCAATCAAATTTTGTAAACCTTATGGTGTTGATTGCAATACTGGTACAAAAAATTTAACAACTGGTTTTAGAGATAAAGAAAAAGTAATTGCTTTCACAAAAAATGCAAAATCCAACCATATTTAACTTAAATATTTATTTCAATAATCAAAAATAAACTAATGTTATTTTATAAAAGTTTTATATTATTAATTGACTCAAATTCACAATCTTTGGATATTATTTCATATTTGTTTTTCTTTCTAAATTCTGCTCTTTCTTCCGAATTTAACTGAATATTTTTTTTCGCAATATCCATATGTAAAATTCCATCTAAATGGTCGAATTCGTGTGAAAAAACTGTTGATTCAAATCCCCTAAATGTCTTCTTATGTTTTTTTCATAACATAAGTCCTAAATAAGCAAAGGCATCTACTTGGTCATCATGTTTACCACGAGGAAAGGAG
>JAQVQJ010000142.1 GCA_028701635.1 Clostridia bacterium
AAAAATTGTCCAGTAGTAATATGTTCTGTAGATATAAAAACAGTATAAGGCAATTTATACTTACTTAAAATAGGGTCTACGATATATAAATTATTTGCATAACCATCATCAAATGTAAGAACAACCTCTCTATTTGTAAATGAACTATTTATAAACCTTTGTTCAAAATCTTCAATAGATATTATCTCATAATGCTTTACTAAATATTCTATCTGGTTTTCAAATTCATTTATATCAAATATCTCAGCTTCAACAGCAGGATTAACTCTATTATCTACTCCATGATAAAACAACACACGTGGAGTGCGGTTAAATGACCTTAAAATTGAGTCAAACTTTAGAGCAACAGTTAAATTTTTAATTTTATTCTTCATTAGAATCTAGTAATTCCTTGTATACACTCAAAAACTGACTTGCTACTACTTTTGAATCATGATATTGCTTCACATATTCAACTGACTTTTTCTTTAGATAGTTTATTCTATCAGAATCATTTATTAAATCGGATAAAACTTCTACAATTTGATCAACATCGGGAGTAATATTTACAACTGGACAAAAATCGACATTTAAAGGTTCTATAGCTTCTTTTTCAGCTCCGCTTAAAACAACTTTCCCTAATGACATTCCAGTAATTGCAGCCATTGCATAACCATAGCTTCTACATTGATCAATTAGAATATCAGTTCTACGTAAATTATCGACATATTCTTCATATTCCACTCTTTCATTTATTATAATCTCTACTTTATCTTTTTGAGTATTTTGAATAATATCAAGTGCCTTTAAAATAAATTTTGCTCCTTTCGTCTCTTGCTTCACAATAGACCTAGGCGAATAGTAGATAACAATAGGTGTGTTAGTATTTGCTTTAATAATTTTAATTTCTGTCTCTTTTATTAAAAAAGGGAAAGTAAGTATCTTGCCACAATTTTTATAGGCAGACATTCCTACTTGATAATCGTAGATAGCAGGTATTATTAAATCTGTTTTTTTAATACTTCTATTATACGACTTCTCTCTTTTAAGAAAAGTTTTTAATAGTTTTTCCGGCTCATCATATGTAATATATTTAAACTTTCCTGATAACAAACCCTTCGCATATGCCAAGTCTGTTCCACATGAATAGAGTATACTTTTTTTGTTATTATCTATAACCTTTTCTATAAAATAATGGGGGAAGAATACATTTCCAAAAGAAGCAAAAGAAATAAATTGAACAATATCATAATCGTATAGTTTATTCAAGCATCTTAGACAATGAATAGTGTTTACTATTCTATTATAAAGAGCTACAAGAAATATTGAACTTTTCTTGTTTTTAGTCTCATACCTAGACCGTAAGTCTATATCTCTAGGAATTTCTCCTAAAGCATCGCCAATTGAAGCAATAGTTACATTTACTCCAAAATGTTCAAGCCCCTCTTTTAGAGCGTTATTAACTATTGAGAAATCTCCGACAAGTAATACTTTCATAATTCATTTTTATTTTTTGTTTCTTGTACTCTTACTGCTTTTAAAAGCAGCAACTAAGTCCATTCTTTTATCCAATTCTTTAAAAGAGAAATATACGCATAAAGTTGTTAGTAAAACTGTCGGTATATATACATAGTTTGATTTCCATAAATATATTAATAAAAAGCATGACAATAATAGCATTAATTGTATAGAATAGAGTTTGAGAAATGAAGGTGTAAAATTAAAATTGTATTTATATCTTGCAACAAAATAAACTTGAAATAAATAAATTAAAAAAGAAAAGGCAAAAGCAATGCCTAAACCCTCTAAACCCCATAAATAATAACCTAGCAAATTAAACGCTAATATATTTATATTTGCAATTGTCTCATTTATTGCATATATCTTCATCTCTCCTTTTGCGATAAATTGAAATGCTATTGCCCATGCTGCTGCTTTAAATATCATTCCTAACATTGCCCACTGCATGAAACCTGTTATTGGAATAAATTTCTCTGAATAGAGAAGGGTTATAGCATAAGGAGCAATTAAAAGAAAAAACATAATAATAGGGGCTATAATTAAAATTGCAATCTCTGCTTGTTGATTAATCATCAACTTAGATTTTATATTATCTTTATTTACACTAGCTAATCGAGGATAGTAATCTGTTCCCATTGCAGTAAATACTAAACCTACATAACCATTTACAATTGCAAAACCAGCAGTATATAACCCCACTTCTTCCGTACCTCCTATTCTAACTATAAAAATCCTCACAATATACGCTACTCCTAATACTAAAATACTGCTTAGCGATAATACTATACCCATTTTCAACATATCTTTCCCTTCTTGGAATGTTTCTTTAGGAGTAAGTGTGATTTTCTTTATGTCAACTTTTCTTGAAAAATACCAAGTTAATAATAAAGTTGTTGTGGCACTTAAAATTAAGGTTGGAACTATACCCTGAATTCCAAAATAGTAATAAATTGGAACAGATATAACTAAGCCGAAGAATGAACCTAATACACCTGATTTTGCAAGGTGTTTTAACCTTCTCATGCCTTGTAAAACTACTTTTTGGCCTGCTGATAGCTGTTGAATTAACAAAGTTACTGAAAGGAATATAAATGGTATTGTATAATCGTAATTCCCAAAAGTAGATTTGCTCAGAAAAGGAGATAATACAATTACTAAAACCATTCCTAGTAACCCAGTTATCCAAACTAATTTTCTAAGAGCTGATACAACTCTACTTATTCTCTCTTTATCTCCAGTTCCATTTGCCTCAGCTACATTTTTTATAGCACTTTGGGCTAAGCCCATCGAGGTTAACCCTTGAATTAATTGAGTTGCGGATAAATACAACCCACTAATTCCCATACCTGTTGGGCCTAGAAGTATTGCAATGAATTTCTGTTTAATAATCTGAATTAAGATATTAAATACCTGAACACCTCCAAAAAGCGATGTTGCTTTAAAAATACTTCTATAGGCTGATCTCTCAGCTATTTTAGCTGAATTAGAATTGTTTTCTGACATCCAAATACTTATACCGTAAAACTATTAACTGCAGAAACAACTTTTTCCACTTCCTCTTCACTCATCACAGGACTTAACGGCAAACTCAACATCTCGCGGTGTATCTTCTCAGTTATTGGAAAAGATAAATCATTCCATTCTCTATAAGCCTTTTGTTTATGCGGCGGAATAGGATAATGAATAAGGGTTTGTATGTCCTGTTCGGTTAAATAGTTTTGAAGGGCATCGCGCTGCACACAACGAATAGGGAAGATGTGAA
>JAQVQJ010000143.1 GCA_028701635.1 Clostridia bacterium
AACTTCTTTTAGATGACAATATATCACATTTTTGATATTCAATATTGTAATGTTCATATTTTATCAAGGGGGAGTTTTGAATAGCAGAGTCAAGTAATGCTTCTAATGGAGGCAATTTATCAGTTATATCGTCTGTTATAGGATCAAAAATGATTAAACTATCCAAGCTATTTTTACTATTTTGTGGAAAAGAATAATCACAAAAAAATAAAGTAATTATTAATATAAAAACCTGAATTTTAAATGATTTTGATTGCATTAAATAATCCATAACTAAATATTTAGTAAACTTGACAAAATCCAACACTAAAAATACAATACTTTTATAAATAATATGCGGTTTTATTTTAAAAGTTATTAAATAGTTTTTAACAATTAGCTAACATTCCATACCATAATCTATCATACATCATAATTTTAAATATTAAAATAAGAAATTATACATTTTCTTTTTGAAATATAGCAGGAATTGTCATAAAAATAATTTTAATATCACCCCAAAAAGAGTTGTTTTGCGCATACCTATTATCCAACATCTTACGTTCATCTTCCGACATCTTGCTATTCCCTCTTTTATATACCTGCCATAATCCAGTTATTCCTGCAGGCCCCAAAAAACGTTCGCCCCATTCATCAGAGGTAAGTAATTCTGCTTCATATAGTGGCAATGGACGATTTCCAACAATTGACATGTCTCCACGCAAAACATTAATCAATTGTGGAAGTTCGTCTAAACTTGTATTTCTTAAGAATTTCCCAACCTTTGTTACTCGAGGATCGTCTTTAATTTTAATAAATGTAGAACTGGATTTTTCTTTTTTATGTTTCAAATAATAATCTTCACATATTTCCTTTCCTGCTATAAAAAGAATAGGTGAACATGGATGTCCTAATTTTTCACACTTTTCACATTTTCCTTCAAAAAGAGTAAATTCATTAGTATCTTCTTCATTAATGTTATACTGATTTAAATGCTTAAGCTCTGCAAGTTTGATTTCGGCCCCAACAAACATTGAACGAAATTTGTAAAAGTTAAAAACCTTATAACCAGTGCCAACTCGCTTCGAAATATAAAAAATCTTTCCCTTTGATTCTATTTTGATAGCAAGAGCAATTAAAAAGAAAAATGGTAATAAAAAAAGTAGAGCTAATCCAGATAAAACAATATCAAACATCCTTTTAGGAAATGGTATTCTATATTCAGCTGATTTTGTTTTGGTTTGCAAATACTTTAATGAAAATTCTTTGTATTTCTTTAAAAAATTTATTCGTAAAAAGATATTGTCAGGATTTAATGGAGTAATGTAATAATCGTCAATTTTATTAATAAATGCCTCTTGTTTGTTTTTTTGTTCAAAAACATGATTAATAAGTATAAATGGCGTTAAGGGGTGTAAATTTTTTGACATCACAAATTTAAAGATTTCTATTCCGTTCATTCCTGGAATATACATTTCACATAAAATTGCATCAATATTTTTATTTTCGCCTAACCAACGTATGGCAGAAAGGCTATTCTCTTTTTTAATAATTTCAAACTTTTCGGAGGTTTCAAATTGACTTATTATATTAATGTCTCCACCTATGTAAAGTACTTTTAATTTTTTATTTAATTGTTCATCCATAGAATGAAATTTGGAAACTTGAGAATATTATTATTTCCTTGAGAGTAATAGTTCGATACGAATGGCTAATTCTTCAGGATTAAAAGGCTTAACCATATAATCGTTAGCGCCGAGTTTTAAACATTTAACCTTTTCCGCGCTACTTTCAATGCCCGATAACATTATTAGTGGAATATCTTTAAAATAGCCACTAGCTCTAACATTTTCAATAAATTCATAACCATCTAAATTTGGCATCTGAATATCAGCAACAATTAAATCTGGTAAATTTCCTTCCTGCATCCAAGCCAAACCTTCCATTCCATCTGTCTTAGTTGTAACCTCGTACTCTTTGTTTAAAAAATTTTCGAGAAGTATTCTTATACTTTTTTCATCATCTATAACTAGTATGTTCTTTTTCATTCGATTAGAATTGATTTTTTACTCTGATTAAATTACAATTAAATTTTCTTATTATATTTTTTAAAAATAAATTTATAAAATTTCGCTTAAACCAAGAAAATCAAGAAGAACAACATCTGCCATTATCTCTATATTGCAAATTTATTATTTTTTTTCAATTTAATTTATAAAGTGAAAAAATAATAATTTTATAATGCATTTTTTTCGATTGGTCAAATGTAATAATGATTTTTTAACAATAACAATGAATCAAAAATGATTTATTAACTTTATTATTAACAATCCGTAAGGTTAAAATATTTTATAATAGCATTTTTTGAAGATCATATAATTCATCACGTAGCCTGGCTGCTTCAATAAAATCAAGTTTTTTTACAGCATTTTCCATTGCTGATTTCGTTTTTAAAATGATTTTTTTTAATTGATTGGCAGACATATATTTAATAACGGGATCAGCAGCAACATTAATTAACTCGTTTTCAATATAGGGCTTTTGAGCAACACCTTGGTTATTTGTAGCGCCTGTTTGTCCAAGAATCGGATGATTTGATTTAACAATTTGAGTTGGGGTGATATTGAATTTTTGATTATATGCCGTTTGTATTTCACGTCTTCTAAGTGATTCTAATATAGTATTTTTCATAGAATCTGTAATTTTATCAGCATACATAATTACTTTGCTATTAATATTGCGTGCGGCACGTCCAGCTGTTTGTGTTAGGGAACGTTCAGAACGTAAAAAACCCTCTTTATCTGCATCAAGAATTGCAATGAATGAAACTTCTGGCAAATCAAGCCCTTCACGTAATAAATTAACGCCTATTAAAACATCAATAACACCAGTCCTAAGATCTTGCATTATTTTTACTCTTTCAATAGTTTCAACATCTGAATGTATATAACGACAGTTAACATTAAGTTTTCTAAAATATTTATCTAACTCTTCTGCCATACGTTTAGTTAATGTTGTAATCAATGCCCTTTCATTTTTTGCAATTACCTTATTAATTTCGTTTAAAATATCATCTATTTGATTTAAACTTGGACGAACTTCAATTGGTGGATCAAGTAATCCGGTTGGACGAATTAATTGCTCAACCACAATTCCCTCAGTTTGTTGTAATTCAAAATCAGCAGGTGTAGCACTAACAAATATTGTTTGATTTATTAAATTCCAAAACTCATCAAATTTTAAAGGACGATTATCCATTGCCGATGGAAGTCTAAACCCATA
>JAQVQJ010000021.1 GCA_028701635.1 Clostridia bacterium
TCTTCCGATCTCAATTTCATGAACAATCACTTGTTGATAGGTTGATTCATCTGTTATTTCGTTAGAAATATAAACAAGATTTGGATATTCCATTCCTCCATGAACAAAATTTGCTTCTACAACAGAGAGAGTAGAATAAGGGTAATCGCCGAATAATTCACTAAAAGTTTGAAGAGATTTCACTGATGTTTCTAGAGAAAAAGAAGGATTATCATCAGAAAAATAGTAATATTTCACTTCTGTTTCGCCAACCATTTGGCTTAATACCTCAAAATTTTTTGATAAAACAATGGCGAAATCTCTAACGGCGTTAGCATTTAAAGTGTAAACAGTTTTTTCAACAGATATAGTTTCTGTTTGCTCATTATTTTGGTCTACATAAGCTAATTCTTGAATTGTTTCGTTAGTTTGATTTGTTACATAGCCTGTGTTTGCTACTATAAAATTGTTAGAGCATTTAAGGGTAATGTTGTAATTAGCAATGTCGGAATAAAAGGGATCTCCGTTGGGAGAGTATAAAGAGGTATCAAAATCTCCTTCATTGAAAACACAAGCGATGGGGTAGAAGTTGGCTATGTTGGTTGTATTATTTCCATAGCCAAATCGATGATTAATATTTGGAATAGTTACACCAAATGAAATTTTTATATTAATTCTATCATCAGGGAAAATACTATTAGGGAACAAAATATATAAAATATTTTGATCTTCTCCACCTATAAAATATTGTGAACTTGTTAGATTTCCAGTTTTTATAAAATTTTCCATTTCGCTATATGTTGGTTGTATTATTTGAATAGTATTACAATATACTGCGGTACTATTCAAAACTAAAACTGATTTTACTTCAATATTTCCATAACTCAGTCCATTAGGATAAGCTACATGTTGCTTTGCTAAACTTACTGGCGAAACCGAACTGCCTTCTCTAAAAGCATTAGGGTAAAGATGAAAGGCAACATAGCTTAAAGGCACATCAGTTTTATTAATATAATTGACTTCTTCTTCACAAGTTAATGTTTGTAAAGAAGTATTATAATCTACTTCAATTTTATATTCATTAATGTTTTTGCTAGCTAAATTCAAGCTTGTAGAGCAACCACTAAATAGAACAATAAGTAAAACAACCATACTTGTTGCACATAATCCTAGCATGACTTTAGATAAAATTTTTTTAATTTTCATTTATTTCTCCTATGATATGTATATGAACGACAAAATTTTAATATGAGAATTCGCTTGTTGTTTGAGCTCATTTGTCGTATAATAAAGACTATAAAAAAGAGTTGGGTATGAAAATTGATATTTTAACACTTTTTCCAGAGATGTTTTCTCCTTTATTTAAAAGCATTTTAGGAAGAGCAATAGAAAAAGAAAAAATAGAAATAAACACGATAAATATTCGTGATTTTTCTAAGGATAAACATAAAAAATGTGATGATGTGCCATTTGGCGGTGGAGCAGGAATGGTAATGACACCTCAGCCAATTTACGACGCAGTTAAAAGCGTTATGAAAAAAGAGAGTAAACTCATTTATCTATCGCCTAAAGGAAAAGTATTTAATCAATCAAAAGCAGTTTCGTTATCCAAGGAAAAGCATTTAATTTTTATTTGTGGACATTACGAAGGAATAGATGAAAGAATTATTGATATCTTTAAGCCAGAATTAATTTCGATAGGAGATTTTGTGCTTACAGGCGGAGAAATTCCAGCGATGGCGATCATTGATGCTGTTTCTAGAAATATTGAAGGCGTTTTAAAAGAGGGTTCACTTGATGAAGAGAGCCATACCAATGGATTATTAGAATATTCTCAATATACCCGCCCACAAAACTTTATGGGGATTGAAGTTCCTAATGTTTTGACATCTGGAAATCATCAAGAAATCAAAAAATGGAGAGATAAACAATCTATTGAAGAAACAAAAAAATATAGAACTGACTTGTTAAAGAAAAAGGAAAAAAATGGAAAAAATTAATTGGTTCCCAGGACATATGGCAAAAGCCATTAGAATGATGCAAGAAGAGGTAAAAAGTGTAGATGCAATAATCTATGTTTTAGATGCGCGTGCACCTTTGGCTTGTGTCAATCCTTCTTTTATAAGTGTTATTGGCAATAAACCTATATTATACGTATTAAATAAAATTGATTTGGCAGATATAACTAAAATAAGGAAAGTTGAAGGTGTTTTTAGATCAGAAAATAGCAATTTTTTAGAAATGAACAGCAGTGCATCAGGAGCTCTTAAAAAGGTAACAAATGCACTGAATGAGTTATGTAAAAAACAGATAGATAAATTCAAAAATAAGGGTATAAATTACTTTGTTAAAGCAATGGTAATTGGTGTACCAAATTCTGGAAAATCTACGCTTGTTAATAATCTTTGTGGAAGAGCGAAAGCGACAACGGGAAATAAGCCCGGAGTTACGAAAGGTAAGCAATGTGTTAGACTGACAAACAACATTGAATTAATGGATACCCCGGGAGTTCTATGGCCAGATTTAAGTAATGAAGAAAATGCAAGACAACTAGCATATATCGGTTCTATTAGTGAAAATGTTATATCTTCAGCAGATTTAAGCATTTTTCTTATAAAAGATTTGTTAAGAGATTATCCAAACGCTTTTAAAGAAAGATTTGGATTGTTAGATGAAGAAATTAAAGATTTAGAAACTTATGAAATTCTTGAATTGATAGGTAAAAAACGCAAATATGTAGTAAAGGGCGGAGAAATCGATTATGACAGAGCTGCATTGGTAATTATAGATGATTTTAGAAAGGGAAAAATGGGGAAAATGACTTTTTTAAGTGGAAATAAAAAATATGAATAACAAAAGTTTTGGAAGTGCAGGAGAGCAGTTAGCTGCAAAGTACCTTGAAGATAAGAGTTATGAAATATTAGAACAAAATTACGCAAATAAAATTGGAGAAATTGATATTATCGCTAAGCAAAATGACACGATAGTTTTTGTTGAAGTTAAAACAAGAACATCTTCTAAATTTGGGCTACCAAGAGAAGCCGTTACACGCCATAAGCAATATAAAATTCGATTAGTAGCTCTTGCATATTTAAAATCAAAAAAGCTAATGAATTCAAAATGTCGCTTTGATGTTATTGAAGAATTAGATGGAAAACTTACTCATATTGAAAATTGCTTTTAAAAAATTAAAATTAGTATTAAAGCAATTATTACAGACAGAACTGCATGCGTTGTTTTTTGTAAGAAAAAGAAGGCTTTTGAGATTTTAAACTTATTTAAAAATGCAAAAGATTGAAAGAAAACAGAAATTCCACTAAACGAGACAATAAACGAACATAAGATGGTTTTTAATGAAAGGGAAATTGAAGAAGATGCAATAGTTAAACAACCTTTTGTAATTTCAAAAAATCCAAATAGAACTCCATTTGTTACACTTTCTTCAACTCCTAAAAGTGAAAATAATTTTGTAATAGGATAAAAGACTTGCAATGAGCTAAATATTTCCATAATAACGAAAAAGATGGTTATAAATCCACCTATCAAAAGTATAGAAGTTATAGAATTTTCCATGGATTTAGTAATAATGTCAGCTTCTTTTTTTGAAGATTTAATAAGTTTGGGAGAAGTAATTTCTTTTATAACTTTCGACTTATATTTTCTGTAAATTAATCCATTTATAACCGCCGCCAATATATGTGAGATTAGTATTATGTATCCTGCGGTTTCAGATATTAGCATGCCAACGCCAACGCTTCCAACTATAAACATTGGCCCTGAATTAGAAGTAAATGAGCAAATTCGATGCGCTTCTTCTCTTGTTATTAACCCTTCATCATATAAATCCGCAGTGATCTTGGCGCCTAGCGGATATCCCGAGAGTATGCTAACAAAAAATACATAAGAGGAAATCCCGGGAACCCTATATAATTTTTTTGTAATTCCAGACAATCCCTTTGAAAAGTTTTCAATATACCCGGTTGATGTTAAAAGTTTTGTAAAGATCATAAAAGGGAAGAGAGCAGGAAGAACTATCGTTGCCCATACGAGTACGCCATTAAGTGTTATCTTTATGAATTTTTCGGGGGAATAAACTAAAGCACATATAAAAAGAATTAGAATTAAAGTCAAAATAAAATTCTTTATATTTGTTTTGCTAATAGATTTATTTAATATGTCTTTTGGTTTGTTTGACAAATAAATTTTGTCCATCTATAATAAAGTACGATTTAATTTTTAAATGTATGTATATATTTGAGGAGAAAAATGTTTAGTGCTAAAAATCTTATAAAAAAAGCTCAAAAAAAAGATAAAACGCTTGTTTTCCCAGAGGCAGGCTTTTGTGATAGAATTGTACAAGCGGCAAGAATTGTTCATAAAAAAAAGATAGCAAAAGTTATTTTACTTGGCGACGAAAGTGCTCTTATTTTAAGATATAAAGACAAGATTAAAGGAATGACAATTATTAATCCTAAAACTTCAGACATATACAAAGAATTGGTTGAGTTATTGTTAGAAAAGCGAAAGGAAAAAGGCTTAGTTCGAGAAGAAGCAGAAAAGTTGACTCTCGACCCGCTTTATTTTGGTGTTTTACTTGTTGAAGCAGGGTTAGTCGATGGTATGGTTGCGGGGGCAAAATCTTCTAGTCCTAATGTTATTAGACCAGCTTTACAGATTATTAAAACAAAGATTAAAGGAGAAATTGCATCTTCTTTAATGATATTTTATGGAAAAAACAAAATGCTTGGTAAAAATAGAGTTATGTTCGGGGCAGATGTAGGACTTAATATAAATCCAACAGAAGATAAAGTAGTGCAAATCGCAAAACAAACAGCTTGTTCATTTGAAAAAATTACAGAGAAAAAAGCACACGTTGCCATGCTTTCATATTCAACAAATGGCTCCGCAAGTGGCGAAAGTGTTGATAAAATAAAAAATGCTACAGAAAAATTGAAAAAAGATGTTTCTTTAATAGTTGATGGAGAAATGCAACTTGATACTGCGTTAAGTCCAAGAGTAGCAGATATTAAAAATCCAGATAGTGTTATTAAAGGCGATGCAAATGTCCTTATTTTTCCAGATTTAAATAGCGGAAATATTTGCTATAAGGCAATTCAATATTTTGGTAATGTAAAAGTTATTGGACCTATACTTCAAAATTTAAGAAAACCGGTTAACGACCTTTCCAGAGGAGCGACAGTTGAGGATATTGTTACTGTTTCAGCCCTAACTGTTTTGCAAGCAGAATAAAAATAAATTTAAAAATATTATAAAAAATTAAAAAAACACTTGTATTTATTCTTTATATATGGTATAAATACTCTCGGCTTCGGGTGGTCCTCTGTCTTACCAGATAAGAACACTTAGTTATTAAGGAGGAAAAGTCATGAATATAGTAGACATCATTGAAAAAGAAAATATTAGAAAAGACGAAATTGCACCCTTTAATGTTGGAGACACAGTAAAAGTGTTTGTAAAGATTAAAGAAGGGGATAAGCAAAGACTTCAAGCTTATGAAGGCACTGTTATTTCTAAACGTAATGGTTCTGTTCGCGAAACATTCACTGTAAGAAGAATATCTTCTGGCATTGGAGTTGAAAGAACATTCCCATATAATTCACCTTTGATTGATCATGTTGAAGTTACTCGTAAAGGTAAAGTAAGAAGAGCAAAATTATATTACCTACGCGACTTAACAGGCAAAAAAGCAAAGACAAAAGCAGTACAAGAATAATAAATTATAAAAGTAAAAGTCGGATTAGTCCGATTTTTTTTATTGATCAAGCCTAAGTACCGTGGTAATCCAGATCTTAATTAAGTTTTTTCCCTTAATGTCATTCTGAGCGAAGCGAGGAATCTGTAAGGCTGAAAAGATTCCTTGTTCATTTCATTCCCTCAGAATGACAAAGAATATAAGTCGAAAAAATCCCTTTTTTTAATAAGATAATCGTTTTGAAAATCTGTTTTTTTTGTATATAATTAACCTAATATTTTAATTACAAAGGAAAAAGAATGTTATCGAAAGTTTTGAGTTATGGATTGAGAGGTATTGAGGGATTTCTTGTTACAACAGAAGTTGATATTTCTAACGGATTACCAAGTTTTGATATTGTTGGATTAGGCGACACTTCAATAAAAGAGAGTAAGGAAAGAGTTAGGTCTAGCATTAGAAACTCTGGCTTTGAATGTCCTATAAATAAAATTACAATCAACCTTGCCCCTGCGGATACTAAAAAAGAAGGTCCACTATTCGATTTATCAATAGCTATTGGAATTCTATCCGCAAGCAACCAGTTACAAACAGATTTTAACAGATTAAAAGAATTCATTTTTATAGGAGAACTTTCACTTGATGGAGAACTTAGAAGAGTCAATGGAGTTCTGCCTATTTTAATTTCTGCGAGAAAGGCAGGATTTAAAAAATTTATTATTCCTTTTGACAACCAAAAGGAAGCAAGCTTTATTGAAGGAATTGAAGTACACCCAGCAAAAAGATTGAGAGATGTTTTTTATTTTTTGAATGGAGAACTACAGATAGAACATATTAAAGCAACGAGTTATGAAATATATAAACAATCACATAACGAAAATCTTGATTTTTGTTTTGTTAAGGGACAAGCCAGTGCAAAACGAGCGTTAGAGATTGCTGCTGCTGGCGGACATAATGTGATTATGATTGGACCACCAGGAAGCGGAAAAACAATGTTGGCGAAGTGTTTTAGTACAATATTGCCAGATATGACCTTTGAAGAGGCTTTGGAAGTTACAAAAATACATAGTGTGGCAGGAACTCTTGATAACAAAGAAGGCATTATCTGCAAACGACCATTTAGAAGCCCACACCATACAGCAAGTCTTGTGAGTTTAACAGGCGGCGGAAAAAATGCAAAACCGGGAGAAATAAGTCTTTCTCATAACGGAGTCTTGTTTTTAGATGAAATGCCAGAGTATGACAGACACACAATAGAAACTTTAAGACAACCTTTGGAAGATGGAATTATAACAGTTGCAAGAGCAGCCCAAACCATAACCTATCCAGCAGACTTTATTTTAATTGCAAGTATGAATCCATGTCCTTGTGGTTACTATGGCTCAAAGAAAGGCGAGTGTAAATGTTCGCCAATTCAAATTCATAAGTATCTTTCAAAACTTTCTGGACCTTTAATGGATAGAATCGATTTACATATTGAAGTTGATAATGTTACATACAACGAGTTAACAAATAAAGAGAATAATGAAGAAAAATCAACAGATATAAAAATGCGAGTTGACATAGCAAGAAAAATTCAAATTCAAAGACTTAAAGAAGATGGGGCATTTTCAAATGCTAGTATGAGTGTTAAGGCATGCAACAAATATTGCACATTAGACAAAGAGTGTGGAATGTTATTAAAAGATGCTTTTGATAGACTACATCTTTCAGCCCGCGCTTACAATCGAATTCTTCGTGTAGCAAGAACAATCGCAGATTTAGACAACAATGAGCAGATAAAATTTGAACACATTGCCGAGGCTATTCAATATAGGTCATTGGATAAGAAGTATTGGGGGTAAAAAGGCTAGATTTGTTAGACCGCGTTAACTGTCGACCGAGACAAGACAGTCATTTACTACTGGGTAAACTCCTGCCTTGTCTCAGTCGTCGAGCCTTGTCTAACGCAAATCTAGACTTTTTTGTTCAACTACGATTGTTAAATTTCTTATTTGCAACTCCGAGCCTTGCCAAAAAAAGTTTACTATTGCAAAATAGAAAGATAGGTGGTAGAATAAATTTCATGAATTATTTTGAGACATTGCACCCAAATACTAAAGAATATTTTAAAATTTTGTCACCTGAATTCCCAGATTTTCTTTTAGATTATATCGAAACTCGTGAGATGCAGAGGATAAATGAAATAAGTATGAGTTGCGGAATGGATTACACTAATCTTTACCATACCACTTATTTTTATTCTAACCTAGATCATAGTATAGGAGTTGCTTTGATTGTTTGGAATTTTACCAAAGATAAAAAACAAACATTGGCAGGTCTTTTTCACGATATTGCGACCCCTGCTTTTAAACATTGTGTTGATTGGTTGAACGGTGACTCTGAAAAACAAGAATCAACAGAGGAACATACATATAAGATGATAAATGAGTCCAAAGAAATTATGACTTTATTAAAAAGAGATGGAATTTCAATAGAGGAAGTTGCTGACTATAAAATATATCCTATTGCAGATAACGATACTCCTCAACTCTCTGCAGATAGGCTGGAATACACTCTCTCAACTGGTTTTATACAAAAAGATGTTTGGAAATTAGATGAAATTAGAAAAGTCTATAACGACTTAATTATTTTGAAAAATGAAAGTGGAATAGAGGAATTGGGGTTCAAAAATATTGAGATTGGGGAATTTTTTGTGAAAAAAGCAAGCAATCTATGGCCTACTTGGATTGACAACAAGGATAAAATGATGATGGAATTTTATGCGGAGATATTTAGACAAATGGGAAAATATAATCTACTTTCACAGCAAGATTTGTATAAAATGTCAGACAAAGAAGTTATAAATAGAATTGAGAATTGTGGAATAGAAAAAATTGAAAGAGCATTCAAAAGATTTAGAAATGCGACATACGTATTGGAAAGTGAAGAGAAAATTGAAAATAAATATTGTAGAATGTTGAAAGGAAAAATAAGGTATATAAAACCTTTGGTACTAAAGGATAATAAAGTAACTAGAATAGACGAAATATCAACGATAGCAAAGAAAAAAATTGAAGAATATTTAAATTTCAAAACATCGAAATATGTAGCCCTTGATTTCGAACTTGGGAATTAGCAAAAAAAAACAAACATTAAATTGTTTGTTTTTTTAATTTCATATAGATTTTTACTTTGATAGGTTATTCAACAATTGTGTCAATTAACATTACTAAATTCTTTTTATTATTTAATACAACTTTCTCGAATTTGGTTGGAATTAATATATCTTCTTCTAATTTTACTGCATATTTACAGAATACTCTTAAATAATCCTTCGCAAAAAGGAATGCTTCTTCTATTGATGGTCCATCTGTTACAAGTCCCAAATCTGGAATCATAGCAGTATAAGAATCATCTTTTTCTTGAATAAAAACCGCTGGAAATACGAATTGATGCATACTTTAATCCTTTGAAAAAAAATTTATAAATATCTTATTGATTCTTTACAAGATAAATTTATCATATTTTATTTTTTTAACAAAACAAAAATGACTATTTTTTCTTTTTATTTGACATAAAATTTTTTTTATGTTAAATTTTGACAACGGAGATGATATGGAACTGAATAATTTAGACTTTAATAAACTAAACGAAAAACTTAATGGACTTTCAACAGAGATTGAAATTAGAAAGGCAAAAATCGATTTTCTCAAAGAAAATGGAATTAATGCTTATGCAGAAGGTTTTGATAGAACACATACAATAAAAGAAGTAAGAAATTTATCTATTGGAAACAAAGTTAAAGTTGCTGGAAGAATAATTTTTAGAAGAATTATGGGAAAGTTCGGTTTTCTTAAAATTCAAGACATTGAAGGCGCTATTCAAGTAAGTGTTGGAATAAATGAATTACAGGAAACAGCATATGATTTCTATAAGAAACTCGTTGATGTCGGTGATTTTGTTGGAGTTGAAGGTGAATTATACACTACACAAACAGGTGAATTGACTATCAAGGCTTTAAAAATTAGCTTATTATCAAAAGCTATGCGTCCACTTCCTGAAAAATTTCATGGTTTAACAGACCTTGAAGCAAAGTATAGACAAAGATATTTAGATTTAATAATGAATGAGCAATCAAGAAAGGTTTTTTTAACAAGAAGTAAGATTGAATCATTAATTAGAAGAACTCTTGAAGATAATGGATTTATTGAAATTGAAACACCAGTTTTCCAAAAAAATGTCAGTGGAGCAGCAGCTAGACCCTTCTTCACAAAACATAATGCTTTAGATATGGTATGTAATTTAAGAATTGCAAAAGAAACTTGGTTAAAAATGGCTATGGCAGGTGGATTCGACAGAGTTTTTGAAATGGCAAAAGATTTTAGAAATGAAGGAATGGATGCAGCACATCTCCAAGAATTTACTATGATTGAATGGTATGCAGGTTATTGGGATTTTGAAAAAAATATCATATTCTTTAAAAGTTTGATTGAAAAACTTTTAATGGAAAGCCTTGGTACAACAAAAGTAAATTATCAAGGAAAAGAAATTGACTTTGGCGGAGATTGGGAAAGAATTAATTATATTGAAAGATTAACTGAAATACTAGGATTTGACTTTCTCAAAGTTGAAGATTTGAAAGAGTTTAAGAAAAAAGTAGTAGAAAAAGGACTTTTCTCTAATGGCGATCTTGAAGAATGTAAGAGTGTAAGAACTTTAATAGACTATATCTATAAAAGAAAGATAAGAGCTGAAATTGTTGGACCAGTTATATTATATAACTATCCAGCTATATTAAAAACATTAGCAAGACGTAGCGATAAAGATGACAAAGTTGCAGAAGTATTCCAAGTTGTTGTTTGTGGAGCAGAAATAGTAAATGCTTTTTCAGAATTAATTGACCCATCAATTCAAAGAAAAGTGCTTGAAGATCAGCAGGTTGAAAAGGCACAAGGTGACCAAGAAACGATGGACGTTGATGAAGATTTCCTTTTGGCAATGGAACATGGTATGCCTCCAATGTCTGGCTTAGGGTTTGGAATTGATAGATTTTTAATGTTAATTTTTGATTTAGCGAATGTAAGGGATACTGTGCTTTTCCCATTAATGAAATAAATAAAAGCAAAAAAAACCGTTATGCTTCGTTTACTGTCGCTATTCCAGCACCAGTCACTTACATTGAAGTAAGCTCCTGCCGCTGGAACGCGCCGAGCCTTGCCTAACGGCTTTTTTTGTTTTTATTATTATAGGATAAATTGTTATGAGTTTCTATCGTTATTTCAGCACCAGTCATTTAAGAATTTGTAAACTCCTGCCTTGCCTCATTCCCCGAGCCTTGCCTAATCTCATTTTTTATTGGTTAATTTTATAATGATTGCCGAGCCTTGCCTAACGGGTTTTTTTGTTTTTATTTTAAATAGATTAACGTGTGAATAATAAATATTTCATTTTATTCTTTTTTTTCTTAAAAAATTTGTTTGACTTTTGGATAAAATGGGGTACAATTAAAATGTAAATTTAGTTAAAGACTATTTATTTAGTTTGATATATAATTTTTGAGTTTTTTATCAATATTATTTTGAAAAAATGTTTTTAATTAGATTTAATATTAATTTTTAAATGGAGAAATTATGACATTATCTATGTTAGGTGATGTTTCTTCATTAGTAGCAGTAGTTATAGGAGTTGGTGCCACAGTAGCAGGCATAATTGGCGGATTCTTGGTGAATCAGTTAATGTTTGCTAAAAAAGTAGGTAAAAGTAAATCCAATGCTGCAAAGATACTAGAAGAAGCATACGCAGAAGCAAAAATCACAAAAAAAGAAGCTATTTTAGAAGCTAAAGACGAAGTTCACAAATTAAGAATTGATTTTGATAAAGAAATTAAGGACAGAAGAAGTGAAGTTCAAAGACTTGAAGACAGAATCACACAGCGCGAAGAATTTATTGAAAAGAAAGAACTAGCGTTGGATAAAAAACAAGAACAAGTTGAAGAAACAAAACAAAATCTACAAAAGAAAGAACAAGATATTGATAAATCAAACGAAGAACAAAAGAAAGTTTTAAACTCAATGAGAGAAGAACTTGAAAAAGTTTCAAGAATGACTAAAGAAGAGGCTAAACAGACTTTGATTAATACAATGGTTGATGATGCAAAATTAGATGCTGCAAAAACTGTTAAAGAAATTGAAGAAAACGCAAAAAATGATGGTAATAAAAAGGCACAGGATATTCTTGCAACAGTTATACAGAAATGCGCAAGTGATTTTGTTGCAGAAAATACAGTTTCGGCAGTAGCGCTTCCAAATGATGAAATTAAAGGAAGAATTATTGGGCGTGAAGGAAGAAACATTAGAACGCTTGAAGCGGCAACTGGTGTTGATTTAATTGTTGATGACACACCAGAAACAATTACGATTTCTTGCTTTGACCCTATTAGAAGAGAAGTTGCTAGAATGGCACTTGAAAAATTAATTTTAGACGGAAGAATTCATCCAACTAGAATTGAAGAACTCGTTATCAAAGCACAGAAAGATATAGACCAAAAAGTCAAAGAAGAAGGGGAAAATGCATCAAATGATGCTGGTGTTTACAATCTTCATCCTGAATTGGTTAAAGTTTTAGGAAGATTAAAATATAGAACAAGTTATGGACAAAATGTTCTAAAGCATAGTTTAGAAACCTCATATATTGCAGGACTTTTGGCAGCAGAATTAGGTGCTGATGAAAAGACTGCTCGTCGTGGCGGATTGTTACACGATATAGGAAAAGCACTTGACCACGAGATTGAAGGAACTCACACTGCAATTGGTGTTGACCTTGCTAAAAAATATAAGGAAACTCCAGCAGTTATTCATTGTATTGAAGCACATCACTTTGATGTTGAGTTTAAGAGTGTTGAAGCTGTTTTAGTACAAATCGCAGATGCTATTTCTAGTTCAAGACCGGGTGCTAGAAGAGAAACAATCGAATCTTATGTAAAAAGACTTTCCCAACTAGAAGAGATTGCTAGCTCATTTAAAGGAGTTGAAAAATCCTTTGCTGTTCAAGCAGGTAGGGAAGTTAGAATTATAGTAAAACCAGAAGAAATTTCTGATGATATGGCAGTATTCCTTGCAAAAGATATTGCTAAAAAGATTGAAGAAGAAATGGAATATCCTGGACAGATTAAGGTAAACGTAATTCGCGAATCTCGCTTTATCGAAACCGCAAAATAAAACCAAAATTATTAAATAAAAAAAGACATAAAAATTATGTCTTTTTTTAATTGTATTATTAAATTATTTAATTAAGAGGTATAATTGTCTTTATCTTCTTAACTTCTTCGACTGCCAATCTGTCGCACTCGTTGTTGT
>JAQVQJ010000144.1 GCA_028701635.1 Clostridia bacterium
GAGTTAAAATAAAAAGTTTTAAAATCGATTTGCCTATTGATATAATTAAGTACTAATAGTTTAATAGTACTTCTTTATGAAATAATCAAAAGATAATCTAATATGAATTTATCATAAGATAGTTATACTAAAAAACATTTACTTTTAAAATATAGTTGTAAAAACCGGGTAAATATGTTAGAATAAGTAGAAAATGGTAACAGAGGGATGAAGTATGGTAATTAATTTTAAAGCTATAATTAAATACCTTGTAAAGAAATATTTCCTGTATATTTTTTCCTTTTTCATTCTCTTATTATATGTATCCTTTGGTTTGGTAGTTCGTGAATTTTTCGTATCTACCGAAGAAAACAGGAAAATTATTTTTGACATGATTACATTTGCGATTGCTTTTTATTTGTCTGCAGTTGGTTTTTTTGTTATGTCAAAAGGAGTTAAAAAAACAAAAGTAGCTTGGAAAAAAACCTTAGGTAGCATTAGGTTTATTTTTGTTCCTATTTCCTTGTTTTACCTAGTTGCTATTGTTCAGATTGTTTTCCAGAATATTGATAATATCATTAGTGAATTAATATATATCAAGGATTTTGTTTTTCCTTATTTTGAATCTTTATTATCAAAGAGAACTGGACTAAGCCAATTTCTTTTTAGATTACTTGCTCTTATTCTTGCTTTGAGTTTGGTTACCATTATTATTCCTTTATGTTTATTTCACATAGATACAAAAATAGTTTTACCTCGGTTTTATGTCTTTAAGCAAAAGTCTGCTAATGATCAGGTGATAAACACACTAGAAATTAAAGGATTTTTATATAAAGCTTTACCGTAATAATTTTATACACTTATCAATGTAATAGCTCCTATTGCATGTTTTTTGGAATGACAAAACATGTGATTTTAGTCCATTTTTTGATGGATTTGTTTTTGCTATACATTGATAAATAAAGAATACTGTAAATATCTTTTATGGTATTTTTTGTTTTTACTGCTATTATTCAATTGTTTAAATGTATATAATGAATTATTTAATTAATCTCATATGTGAAAGGAGAAATATTATGTATGGGTTTTCAAAAAATAGAGTAATTATTAAAATAGGAATTTTTATAATTACACTAGGTTTATTTTTGTTTAGTATGAACATCTTTAATGTAAAAGCTGTTGATACTTGGGATGGAACAAGTCAAACTATTTTGTTGGAAGATCCTGAGGCAGCAAATAGTGAAACTAATCCGTATGTCATAGATACAGCTGAAAAGTTTGCTGATTTTTCGACAAATTATGATACATATGAATCTGCTTATCTAAGACTGGATACAGATCTTAATTTGAGTGATAGGAATTGGACCCCTATTTCCAGTTTCAGTGGACAATTTGACGGGAATAATAAAACTATCAGTGGATTGTATGTTGAAAGATATCAAAATTATATGGGGCTGTTTGGGCAAATTAGCAGCGGAGAAGTAAAAAATCTAACCTTAAATACTCCAGAAATCTATTTATCGGATTGGGCTTATGGGAGTACCGGTGCTCTGGTTGGATATTCATATGGTAGCACTTTCTCCAATATTAGTGTAATTAATCCTACCATTAATGCTACTTGGTGGACAGGTGGTATATCAGGAGAAGATAACGGCTCTACATTCAATAATTGTAATCTTACTGAAGGAACTATCGAAAATATTGACTGGGTAACAGGCGGTATAGTTGGCGGTGGTTATAATACTACAATTACTAACTCTTCGGTTATCGGAACCTATATCTATACAAGTGCATACAGTTGGGATAATGATCTTGGCGGAATTATCGGTAGAGCTTTATGGGAAGTAACCATTGACAACTGTTTATTTAATGGGGAAATAGAAGCGACTTATCAATATGCCGGAGGTATTGTTGGAAAGTCTGAAGTTGAGGACAGTGATCCTGTTCTCACGATTTCTAATTGCGTTTCCTTTGGAAATATTTCCGGTGCTGGTTATTTAGGAGGCATTTTAGGTAAGGACAATGGATCGGCAACTATCATAAACTCAGAAAGTTATGTTTCTGTTTCCGGCCAAGATAATGTTGGCGGTCTTGTTGGTGCAAGTTCCTCTTCAACAATCATCAAAAACAGTACAAGTGCTGGTTCTGTAATAGGCTCTTCTAATGTAGGACAAGTAGTCGGGTCTGGTAGTGCAAACTATTCTACCGCTGATGTCTTTCCAGAAATTACAGCAATGTCGATTGGTAATGTGTCTGATATTAATGTTGTAAATGACAGTAAGGGAAACTTTTTAAGAGGTAATATTGAAGTTGGTTTGGAAGAAACTTTTTCAATTTCTTTCGCAACCACACCAAATATAAAAGTTGTATTTGATAAACAATTATGAGTTGAAGGTATAGACTATACAATTAGTGAAAATACTGTTTCAATTCCGATGCCAACTAGTGGCGTTCATCAGCTGGTTTTTATTACCCAAGAGGCTGATGATAATCTAAATGCAGCTTTAGTTATTGATGCAGCTCCTTTTGCTATGATGCCGGAGCTTACCTTAAGTTACGATGAAGTAAGTATAAATATTAATCGAAACAATAATTTTATTGCAACAAATTATGATGATGGTAATGGTCGAACTTTTACTGTGGATGTTGGAGCATATGATTCATCATCAATTAGTTTAAATGTTCAAATGGCTCCCAGTACCTATGTAGCTGCAGACTATTATGATGCTGTTAATAATTGCTATATTTTTCCTGGTAATCAGTTTAAAGAAAATGTTTCAATAGAGTTTATCTCTTCACAAGTTGGATATGAGGATAAAGTTCTGAAAATTACCTTGGCTTTTTCTCCCTTTTCTGGTGGATACGGTTCAGAAGAATCTCCATACCTAATTTCTAGGTCTGATCAATTTCATGAAATGAAGAATGACTCTCATTATTTAATGATTAATGATATTGATTTCTCAAATGTCACAACATGGGATCGATATAGTGTGGGGCGTTTTCATTTTAACGGTGGGAATCACAGTATTACCGGATTCAAGACGATGGATGCTGATTATTTTCATGGTCTCTTTAGTTATGCTTACGGAAAATCAGTAATCTATAACCTTAATATCCCCGATGTAAACCTTAATTTTGATGATGGTTATGCCGGAGTTCTCCTGGGTCAGTTAACAAGCGATGAAGGTGGTCAAATTACAATCAGTAATGTTCATGTTTCTGGTTTTGCATCTTCAATTTCTTCACATTTGGGAGG
>JAQVQJ010000022.1 GCA_028701635.1 Clostridia bacterium
GTGGGCTTCCTTTGATAAAGATCCCGAAACGCAATCGTGGACCCTCCTAATAGTAAGAAATGTGCCTGTATGGATAGGATTACCTGTTATAACCGCTTTTGCAGTTTGGTTGGTGTATCACTTTAATAAATACTATAAAAAGAATAAAAATGGAAGAACTAACTAAAAAACAAGAAGATTATATTTTGCTTGATGAGCATGAGGTTGAAAATGAATAATAAAATAAACATAACATTGGGGGTTTTGAGTAAATGAAAAAACAATTTAAAGTTTGGGTAGAATGTGAAGATACAATAGAAGCAAATAATCTTGAAGAAGCGATAGAAGAATTTAGCAAAAGAACTTTAGATATAGAATTTAATGGAGTTGAAATAAAAAATGAATAATAAAATCCCCCAAGAAATAGAAAAAAATATTTTGAAAGAAGAAAATATATGTTGTTCGGAAATTCCATCAAAAAATAAATGGAAAGATGCAAAAGAAGCACTTAATCATTGTATTTGGGGAGATGATTGGTTAAATAGAAGAATTAAAGAGGGTGGAATATGTGGATGTAATTCTTGCTCTTATTGTGCATACTTATATGTATTAGAAAAGATAAATTCATCTTTTAAAGAAGGGCAAAAAGAAATGACTGACGAACTTAAAACTTTGAAAGATATTAAGAAATGTGCATCTGAAATTATATCAGAAAAACAAAAACTTAAAAGAATATTTGAATATGCTGATGTAGAAGAATTAAGGCAGGAAGCGATTAAGTGGGTGAAAGATTGTATAGAAAAGAGTTGGGAAATGGACGAATATTATTGGATTGAATTTTTCAATCTCACGGAAGAGGAGTTGAAAGATGATTAAGTGTTCCTATTGCGGTTCAGATAAAGTCAAAGAAGGTTCAGATTTCTATTTGTGCAATAATCCTCATTGTTTGCATATATGGTCTAAAAGACAAAATAAATTAAAACAGGGAGGGAAAATAAATGGAAACAAAACCAAGCGTAGATAATTGGGATGACTTTGCAGGAGACTATCTTAAAGCAGAATATATCAAATCATATCCGGCTGTTTTAGTTGTTATTAATGTGGAGACTGAATTTGATGAAGATAAGGCTAAGTTAATTGCTGTTGTTGAGTATAACGAGAAAGAGTTTAAATTTCAGTTAAACAAGACAAACCAAGCAGTTGTTAAAAAGATTTGTGCATCTCCTAAAGAGTTAATTGGTAAAAAATTAACTGTTCAGAAGATTAAACAAAGAAATCCTGCAACAAATAGCTTAGTAGATAGTATCTTGATTGAAAAGATAGAGTAAACTGAATAATTAAGACTAAGCAATAATTTATTTTTTTATTATTTTTATAATTAAAAAGAATGGTGAATAAGAATGGCAAATAAGATAAACTGGATATATAAAAGAACAAACAAACAGCGAAGAGAAAGATATAAAAAATTAAGAGAGGCGGGATTTAACTTTAGACAAGCAAGAGCTATAAGGGATTTTAGGCCTAATAATATTGAAAAGATTATTAAAGGTGAAAGAAGTTGTTGGATTATATGAGGATATTGGATTATATGAATAATAAAACTAAATGGACTTTAGGTTTTTTAGGAGTTACCGCAGTTGCTTTTATTTTAGAATTAATTGCATCATTTGATAAATCATCGGATACACAATCTTGGACTTTATTAATTACAAGAAATATCCCTGCAGTAATCACTTTCCCAGTATTGGGGGTGATTATTTTTTGGTTGATATTTCACTTCAAAAAATATTATAAGATAGATAAGGAAAATAAATAATTAGTTAAGGTGTATTACTGCATTTACTAAAGCCCCGCTAGCTCCACTTTCTAATATATGGCCGCACTCTCTCCAATGGTTAGCATCTGCAGGAACAGGGGGGACACTAGAAGATACTAAAGCCCCGCTAGTAGTTGCTGATGCTTGTATCCAATCTCCTCTGGTAGTTGTATTTTCAACATAAACTTTTGTAATTCCTGAAACTACAACAGGAACTATATCTCCATCTTCGTAGTGATTAGTTTCAGATATTGCAGTTATTCCTATTACTTGATCTCTTCCTGCAGTTCCATCTGTAATTCCAGCCAATAAAAAAGTATTATCTTCTGTTCTTGATGCTCTCACTGCTCTTGCACCTGAGCAAGCTTCCCCTGCGATCAAATTAATACATATAGCACTGGAAGAAATATTAACATAATTATTTGCAGGTTTTAATTGTATGGCTCCTGTTTCTGACGATATGCTTCCTGTAAGTTTTAAATTACCACCTATATAAACACCTAAACCTCCAGAAAAATATCCACTGTAACTTTCTTCAGATTCACCATAAACACCAGCCCCTGAAGAAGAATAACCAAAAACACCATCCCCTGAAGAAGAATAACCAAAAACACCAGCCCCTGAAGAAGAATAACCAAAAACACCATCCCCTGAAGAAGAACTACCACTAATACCCGTTTCTGAATAAGAATAACCATAAACACCATACCCTGAATAAGAATAACCATAAACACCATACCCTGAATAAGAATAACCATAAACACCCGCCCCACTAGCACATGAAAATAAACCAACATCATTGTATTTATTATTATTATTATTATTTATAATTTCTCCCAAAATTTTTCCATTCATATAACTAATATCATAAGGAATATCCCCTTCTTGTAAGGCTCTTCCGCTTCCAGTTAAATTTAAATAACCTGTACTTTTGTTAAATGTAAAATTACCATCTCCTCCAAAACTTCCACCGTCATTAAATTGTATATTTGTATCTGCCCCCCCGGGAGTTCCACTTCCTCCACTAATACCAGTTAATCCCGAACCATCACCAATAAATCTATCAGCTTCTATAGTTCCATTCCAATAAACCCATTGTCCCTCTTTAAAAGTCCACATTTAAATATATCTCCACATAAGAATTATAAAATTATCAAGTTAATAAATATTACTAAAAATAATTAAGCGTCTTAATTAAATTAAGCATCTTCAGTTCCGTAAATTATACAAACTGCACGAGGATCAGTGTATTCGAACATTCCCTCTTCTACAACTCTTATTCTAGTAGACCTAAAAGGATCTTCCTTAACATCTGATTGTAAAGGTACAAGCTCTTTCCATGTTGCACATATCTTAGGTACTGCTATAATAGCCATTGATGCGGGAATAGTATTTGATACTCTAATTTCTACACCTGCTAATTTTCCAACAACTCCATTATTAGCAACCTTATCCCCTAGTGTAGGGAATTGTGCACCCTTTGATGCAAGATAATTAACCATGCTTCTATGGTCCTCTAAATTAATTACACAAACTAAATTAGTTGTAGGATAATTGTAAGTTCCAATTTCTTTCTTAGCTCTCATTAAGTCATCAAGAATAGCACAACTAGCAACTTTATCCCATCCATAACCTTTGGCAATAGTAAAAGTATTGAATGATTTTGTGGTGTCAACAAATCCAGTTCTAATAGCTGTATCAATATCATAAACAGCTTTCTGAGTTAATTTAAACACTGTTCTAGCTTGCTTATTAACATTACCTGAGATTATATCTTCAAAGTTAATATTATCTTCATAACCAATCTTAGTTATAAATCCAGTTTCCTTAGTGTTAGAAGTAGATAACTGAGGGAAGTTTGCACCTCTTGGAAGTCCTACACCTGAGTTTCCAGTAGGGGCAGTCAATACATCAGGATTTTCAGAATAATAAGTGTTTTGCCATCCACCTGTAGTTGTAACAGATACAAGTTCCTTAAGAACATAAGATGGTTGTGCAAATACATGAACTAAATTATCAATAACCTCTTTCCTTATTCCGCTTGATCCTGTTTTTAAATCGTATGCCATTTTATAATCTTAACCTCACATTAAATGTTTCTCCTGCAGCAGCAGTTTCCCTAGAATATCCTAAAATTTGTGCTCCTGATGCAACATCTAAAGTTCCTGCAACCATAACATAATTTTTAAAAGCAGCAGTTCCTGCAGCACTCATTAAAGGAGCCCCAACAGGAATAGCACCACTGGCAACACCGTTAAATATTCCATTAGTATAAACTGACATCTTAGTAGAAAAGTCTGTACCGTTGTGTTCTTCTGCAGCTATACCTGCAATAGGTGCACCATCTGCAGCACATAAAGATACTGTAAAAGGATCTGATAATGTTAATAGTGAACCTTTAGGAATTACAGCACTAGAAGCTACGGTATAACTTACTTGGTCTCCATCTCTATTCTCCCCGAATAATTCAACCTTTGTAAATTCATTAGCCATGATAATTACAGAAATAACTTATTTAAATACTTTTCTATTAATCGCTTAACCGAATAACTATAATGCTTCTTGATTATATCTTCCCTGTCCTATATTAGAAAAGTCAAAATCCCGTCGGTCATCGGCTTTTATTCCTATGCAGTGTATTGCAGTTCCGGGAATTATGCAATGACTAAGTCCTCTCATAGAATTATTTATTATAATTGTTGTTGGTATTTTTGCAGCCTCTTCATAAATTTCTTTGGGAATTCTCTTAACTCCAAAAATCTTTCTTAGAAAAGCCAGTCTGAATTTGTCCTTATATCTGTCTGCATGAGTATATTCTTCCCCTTTAATTCCCATAACACATAAAACTTCTGCAAGACATTCTTCCGGGAAGATATACTCCCATGCACCTAAAACAGATGGTCTTAATGCCCCCTGCACTAAAATATCTTCATATCTTCCAGTATCAAGATTTAATCTTTTCCACTTCCAAAAAGTACATTGAAGTTGTGTTTTAAGTACTTCAACTTGATTATAAATACCCCTCATGAAAAATACTAAGTGCATTTTTTATTCTCCTCTAAATATTTTCTTGTTCTTTCAATAAGTTTACATTCTGGTTCATCCCAAAAATGAACAATCTTTTGCCCGCATTTAGAACACATTAATAAATCAACAGTTTCTTTTTCATTATTAATACAATTTCTAATATAAATCCAATTGTGTTTTTTACAAATTTTAATAACTTTGGGTTCTTCTCCTTCTGAATAGGTAGTCGTCATTTCTTTTTCTCCTTAAAAAAAACTTGATAAACTTTAATTCCAATTAATATTAAACCACCTACAAAAATCTCCAACTCTAAAAATTCCATTAGTGCCCCAATAATTGTTTAGCCATTGCATCAGCTTCGTCTTTGTCTTTTTGGTCTTGGCTCTTTGGAGGAATTGCTAAAACACCTCTTCCACTCATCTGATCATTTGCTCTAGCAAACTCATATTCAGATTTAGTTTTCTCCATTCTTTCCAACATCTCTTTAGTTTCCTTATTCAATCTATCGGCTTTTTCTAAAGGGCTCTCTTCCTGCATTGGCTTGTTATCGGCGGCTAGTTGTTCTTTTGCTTTCTGCATAAGTTCTTTTTCTTCTTTTTCATCCATAAAAAAAATAATTAATTAAAGTTTAAATATCTTTCTTATTTTCCGATTTTTGTTTCATACAGGTTTTTTAAGAAATATGCTATAGGACCAGTGATCCAAGCATAATCTATAGGCATACCTGCTAAAATAGCAACAAAAAAAGGTATAAGTAAAACTGCTGAGTTCTTAGCAGTCTTAGCAAGACCTACAACTAAACTGTATTTAATTTTGTCTGTCATTATGTAAATATTAAACCTCCAATCAACATCAAACTTAAAGTCAATGAAGTGCAACTCGTCCAGTAAGCAACAGTCATCTTTTTTTCAATAAGACATAGCTTATTATAAATTTCTTCGTTGGATATTTTTACTCTCATAATTTATAATCCTGCCCTCGCTGTTTTAAGTTGTCCGGCTATTTGAGCTTGTTCTAATTCTGTCCTCCAGTTATTAATGGTATTTTTATTTAATGCTGCCTCTTCCAATATTGCATCTCCTCCGTCGGTGGCGAAATAATTTAAACTGTAAGAAGATGCCTTATTTGCTGCTGCCTCAAATTTGTTATTAACCATTTCAGCTTTATTAATTTCGTCTTGTATTGTATCATAATCCCCTATTCCCTGACCTAATAAATTTAAATTTGTTTGAATTGAAGATTTAAGATTGCCCCAATTATTATCAAACTCATCCTGAGTTACACTTTTACCACTTCTAGATAAAAAACTCCTAACAACACTATAAGCTGTAGTAAATGCTTTAGTTTCAACTTTAAAAATATCTTTTAATGTTTGCATAGTTTCAGAGGTAGTCATACTTCCGTTTGGTTCTCCGGTTATAATATTTTTACCAGTTCCTTTTCTTCCAAAAATACTTTTAATTGTTGGCTCAAATGTTTCCATATTTGCTTGTTCATTAGTTTGTACTTGTTCAGTAGTACCCTGTGCAGTAACCTCTTTTGTTGTAGGTTGTGCTTGTGTAGTTTTAACTTGTCCTAATAATTCCTTATTAACTGCGTTCTCAACAGCAATGGCTTCTAATTTCTTTTGTACTGCTTCCTGTTGCACTTGTTCGGGTGTTTTGGTTAAGACACTTGCTTTTTGTTTAGCCTTTTCATATTCCTTTAAACTTTCAAATTCAGAACTCTTAAAAGGTTGACTTACATCTGTTGTTGCAGCAGTCTTTCTAGGCTCTCCGGGAGTTATATTGCCACTAACATCTCTATTAATTATTTCAGTATCCCCTACCTTAGTTGATGCATTACCAAACTTATCTTTCTTTCTAACTTTAGTGTTTTTTAATATTATTGGCATTATGCACTACCTCCGGGGCTCATTTCCCCTGCAGTAACACCCATTTGACCTGTGTCCTTTCGCGTATCACTCTGTAACTGAGGTATAAGGCTCTCAGGAGGGATTAAATCTATTCTAAGATATAATTGTGCCCATATTTGCTCTTCTACATACTTTTGGTCGTTTTCCACAATATTACCATAAGCAGTGTAAATAACCTTACTCTCACTTTCAGTAGAGTTTCCACCTGCACCGGGAATAATCTGAGGCAAACCTATATTTCTATAAAACTTATTCCTTATATCATTTCTCCACTCAAATATTGCAGCACTAAGGTTTATCTCAACTAATTCATGAGTTACTAAGTTGTCATCATCAGGAATAAATAAGTTTTCCCCACCTAGAGATCTTGCTCTATTAACTTTAGTTACAAAATCAGTTATTTTAGTTGTATCATCAGTTTTTAACTTCCACAAAATCATAGGTATTGCTTGATTGTGCATAACTTTTCTAACATCAGCAAAACTCTCTTCGTCTGCCTTTAAAGTTGGTTCTAAGACATCTATTTCTGATATTCCATGAATTTGTCCGCACATTGATAGATTTTGAAAGTGCAGTATCTCTTCAGGTTTCCATTTAGTAGGTTTTGCATCATTAGGTTTGTTAAATTGCTCATATCTAATTATATCTCCGAATTTATTGTAAACAATTCTTATGTTAGCGGGATTAAGAAGTTTCAAATTAATTAATTTGCCTGTCTTAGTATCTGTTATAATTTCAGCAAAAGCATCTCCATAAATTCTCTTCATAATTTCCATTGAAAATAAAATATCCCTGAAAGATTGCTTGCCGTTACCTCTTATATGTTCTAAAGTTACTGTTGTTGATGCATCTGCAGTGTAACCCTTTCCAACATCCCATATCGCTTTCATTACTAAAGCAGATTTTAAATCGGGGTTAGAATTAAACCATCCCCACTGAATAGAAGCCCTGTCATTAGTCCATGTTGTCTCATCTAAGTCTTTTGCTTCATTTACATTTAAAGGTGTTACTTCATACTCTTTAACCTGATTAGTGAAGTCGCTTTGCTGTGTTTTTGTTGTGTCTAAGTTTCCCATGTTTATAAGTCTAAATTAAAAGGTATCCATGCTTTAAATTGAGTAGTTGCATATAAAGGATATGTTGCAGTTCCGTTAGCTGATGGTCTTATATAATCTGTATTAACTCCCTCATCTCTATCTGTCGGATCACATCCAAAAGCTGACCTCATAGTACCTGATCCTGCTTTGGCCCACATTTCAGCTGTTACTCTTAAAATTTCTCCTTTCTTAAAATTAGTTAATGGAATTGGAACTTTTAAACAAACCATTTTCCAACCTAAACTTGCATCTGTAGTAAAAGTTAAACCTGCAGGTGTAGCATTACTTGCTATATCTGTCTCAACTGCACCATCCCACTTTCTAACTTTAATTACTTCATAAGCATCTCCATCATTACTATTTGCGTGCAAGAATAAATAATGATTAAAAATTGCAGTTCCTCTTATTGCTTGTGGTGCATTAAAAGCAGTTAAATCAAAATCAACATCTAAAACTTTTGCAAAACTAGCTTCAGTATCTGTTGAAGTTGCAGTTATAACAGAAGAATAAACTTGACTTTTACTTAAAAAATAAGTTGTTGATGTACTATCTGTTTGAGCTGCACCGTAAAATAATTGAACTCCTGTATTTTCTGCTAAATCTTCATAACTATAAGTTGCTACTGCACTTGATTGTGAATTAAAAGGTGTTGGGAATGGCATTTTAATTTAAAGTTTGATTTTGTTTATTTGATAAGTATTTCAATGCCTGAGAGTATCTCTCATAATTATTATTCATAAGCATATCTGCCTCACGAGTTAAATAGCCTGTTGGGTCAAAAGATATTATATTCATTCCGATTATTGCTCCTGCTGCAGTTGCTAATGCCCCTTTTATTCTTGCATTTTGGGCGGTATAATTAGCAATCCAATCGTTATGAGTTTCAGTACATATAAAACCCTCTGCCTCAGTACACCATGCTAATAAAGTTGCTGCACTTGCTATAACTGAAGAGTTTGCATGAGTTCCTGCATTTGCTATTGCGGCTGCAGAAGATACCATTGTCCATGTCATCTTATATTACCTCTTCTAAGTGTTGCGGCTATTTGTTGTCCCATTAATTCAATGGACTTCTCAAAAACCTCTCCCATAGCATAAGCATCGTTGGATAATATTGTTTTTGATTTTTCAACTTTTTCCTTAACCTTTTCGTCTTTCTCTTCGATATTGATTTTTTCATTTGTTGTGTATTTGTCCTTAAACCTGTTTAATTCCATAGTTAAACAATTATAATGAAGAATTTAAAACTTTCTGTTTTATTTATAAATCTATGCAGCCCACAAATTAAGTGTTTTATCTTGTACAGCTAGATAAACAGCCCTTACTATTCCCTCTGCTGCGTGGGTGTCTTTTCCAAAAATAGTTGTTTTTCCGTCTTTTGTATCTATCTGAACACTTGCTAGAGATAATTTAATATCCTCATCATCCAGTAATTTTAAATTTCCTTTTTCTCCTGCTACTAGAGTTGTGATATACATATCTTCTTTAATTAATCTTTTTTTAGATTTATCTTCACTATCTAAAGCTCTCCTGCTATTGTTTAAAGCCACAACTTTGTCTTTAGTTCTACTAGTTGCTAATAATTCTGAGAAAACACCAAACCCTACTCCCATGTCATCAATTCCCATTTTTTTAAAATGGAATTTATCATAAAAATCTAAAATTTTATTTGTGGTTTGTGTTGTGTATTCCTTTTTTGTTATTAAGTGTTCTATTTGCCTTATTTTATCTTTATCAATTTTATCCACACTATCAAAGGAGTTTTTATCTTCGCCCATTCCTGCAATATCCGCCCCAAAATATGTTTTACCTCTAATTATTCCATCTCTTTTTATTGTGCACATTTTAGAAATCCATTCATCACTGAAAAATCTTCTTAAATCTTCTAGGAATAAACCTAAGTATTCTTGTCCGTATTGTAGTTCAGTCATCTCTTCTTTTTCTTCTTTTAACATTCTTATAGCTCCATCTCTCTTTTCCAAAGTCCAAAATGAGCTTATCTTCCTTTCATTTATTGCTTGTTCGCTTGATTTATAAAATACTTTCCATATTCCACTTTTATTGTTAAAACATTCCCAAAAATAACCCTGTTTTCCGAATGGTGTACTATCCATCCATATTTCACCGTCTGTTGTTAATAAAACTGGTTTAGCTGCCTCTATAGCAAATTCAGGTATTCTAGAAGCCTCATTAAGCCATAAAATACCCCCTGTAAATCCTCTTATTGCGTTTCCGGTTGATCCTACTGGACGGCTAATTATTACAGAATTATTTTTTAATTTGATTTGTGATTTTGTTAAATCGGTCTTTTTCCTAGAAATCATATTTTTATTAATTTCTTCTAAAAATCTTAATACCATTACTATTACTAATTGTGCTTGATCTTCTGTTATTGATACTACAATTATATTAGTTCCTGATTTTTCTAATAATCTTTTAGCTGCTTTTCTAGCAAAAGTTGTAGTTCCGCCTATTTGACGACCCTTACATAATAAAATTCTCTTTTCTGTGCAGTTAATAATTTCATTCTGCCAATCATCAAAAATTAGCATTTTAATTATTTCTTACTGAAAAGTCCTTTTTTCTTTTGTGGTTCTTCTTTTGGAAAAGATGCAAGTTGCTGTTCACAAAAATTAATGGCTGTTTGTATAGTCATTATATTCATTTGGATTTCGTCGAGGGTTGTTTTTTCCTTTTCGAGAATTTTTGTAAGTTCTTCTTTTTTCTTTTCGAAAGTTTCTTTTGTTATCATCTTGTTATTCCTCCTTATAAAATTATTAGAATAAGAAAGTTTAAATATTTTGTTGTTTGTTTTATTTTGGTTTCTTGAATGACACCATTTTGAAGCAGGGGGTTCATATTCTTTCCCTCTGCTTTTTTTGAATTATTGGGAAGTAAAAATTATTAGGAAAATTTCTGTGGGATCTACCCCCCCTTTCCCCCCCTTTTTTTAATCGTCGCAAAAACCAAAGCAATTAGTTCGTATAATCTAATGATACTTTATATACGCTGTTACATAGTACATATAATATGTATTATACGAACTAATAAAGAACAGGGTGCCCTCCCCCCCCGACCCCTCCGGGCACCCTTTGCCTTTCCTTTCCGTTCCTTTCCGTTCCTTTCCCCACCCCCCCAGTTCCTTTATGTGAGCGAACAACAACTTAAAGAAATGTATTTAAACTTAGAATGATTAGCGCAAGCGTAGCGACGCGCTAATTAAAGGCTAAATTAAAGACATATAATTAAGGGTGAGCGAACATAAAGGATAACCTATGAAACAAAACAAAAAAGTAATACAGGAACATCACTTAGAATATCAAGACAAAAGGAAAGTAGAAGAAAAGACAGGTAAAACAGTATTTTTATATAAAGGTGAACATTGGGCTATTACTCAATTACAGAGAAGAAAAAACATTAGTGAAGGTTTTATTGAAGCATTAGAGTTTTGGATTAACGAAAATAAAGCAAAAGCAATTAAGTTATTCAAAACATAAATATTTAAATAGAAGAACAATATAAATTAATTATCTTTCTGAATGGGAGATTGAATATATTTCTATTTGGAGGTGTGTTACCACTTGGTAGGTATATACCCACTGTTTTCTTTTTCTTGATTACTTCTTTTTCTTTTAATTTATAAATCTATCGGAAATGAAGGTATTATAATTTAAAAGTAGGTATTAAAATATACATATATTTAAATAGTAGTTATATTTATATACATTATGAAAACAAAGATTAATATTACAATAGATCCGTTTGTCCTGGAACAAGCAAAAGAAAAGGGTATAAATATATCCGAAACTGCTGAAAGAGCTGTTGTAAATAAATTAAATCCTGAAAATCCAATAGATACTACTGGAGATCATTGTGAATATTGTGGTACTAAAATGAAAAAAGCAACTGCAAATGATATGAATGGATTATATTACTTTTTACCTGATGAAAAATGGATTTGCCCTAGATGTGAAAAGAAATTTATAAATAAGTTAATAATGTCAAAATCCCTATAAGGGAGTTTACCAGTTACTCTCATATAATAAACTAACTGGCATATTCAAAATGGAAACACTAGAAAAAACAGAAGAACAAAAAGAAACAGAAGAAATCAAAGAATGCTTAGGAGCATTTGAAAGTTTAAAACTAACTAAAAACTCCAAAGGTTATACTTGGGAGATCAAAATTGCAGAGATTAATATAGATAGACTTGATGAAATAAATAATAAAATGCTCGAGAGGTATAGTAATTAAAATGTCTGAAAAAGAAAAAGAAGATTACATTATTGAGCAATCAATGGAGGAATACTATGACAACCGAACAACTTACTAAAGAACAAAGAGAGAAAATAATTGAAATAGCTGAATATTTATATAATTTAGATGTTAACATTTTTAGTAAATCAAATGAAGGTTATACTTATTGGTATTATGTCTTTAATAATCTTTTAAGAATAGCAAACTCAAATAAAAAGAAATGTCCGAAGTGTGGAGAGGTTTTGGAATAATGAAGTTTGAAGATTTAATCAGCAAATTAGTTGAGAAGGCACATAAAGAAGGGATACCTTTTGTATTAATTAGAAAATTAAATAAAAAGTGGAAAGTAGCATATAATCATAATGTTTTTGAGAAAGATGAATTAAGAACTGAAATATTAAATCATTTAAAGATAAAGGGAACTAAAAATGACAACTAAAACCATAACAGATATTGAAAATAGAATTAAGAATGAAATAAAGAAATGGGGAACTGGAAGTTTTGAAGAAGTAGAAGATGATGATTACACTCATACAAGAATGGCTGAATTTGTTAAAATTCCTATTGAAACTTTGGAATGGATATTAAATAAAGAACAAACCTCAAAAAACGGAGATGAAAAATGAAAACACCTCAACAAATAAAAAGGCAAATGAAAATGTTAAAATTATATAATGTTAAAGGAGAATTAATTACAGAAAGAATAATAGAAGAACTCCTCTCAAAAATTGGGGATAATTCAGAGGTGGAGAAATGACAGAAAATAATAAAATCCCCCAAGAAATAGAAAAAAATATTTTGAAAGAAGAAAATATATGTTGTTCGGAAATTCCATCAAAAAATAAATGGAAAGATGCAAAAGAAGCACTTAATCATTGTATTTGGGGAG
>JAQVQJ010000145.1 GCA_028701635.1 Clostridia bacterium
TCTTTGAAGAAAAAAATAATTTAAACACAAGTGGTGCGTATCAAGGGGCTACTTATTTTGAATATAATGGTAAAAAATTAAAAGATTTGCCAGACATTAATTAAAATATTATGAAAATAGATTTACACAAAATTAAAATTGCAGAAGTTGTAAAAGACTACAAAGACAGTGCCGAGGAAGGCGTATCTGCTTTTGGTGGTAAATTAGATATTCGTCCAAAATATCAAAGAGAGTTTGTATATAGCGGAAAACAACGAGATGAAGTAATCAGAACTATCAAAAATGGCTTTCCCTTGAATGTGATGTATTGGGTGAAAAAAGAAGATGGAAATTTTGAAGTGCTTGATGGACAACAAAGAACAATTAGTATTGCTCAATTCGTAAATGGAGATTTTTCAATTGAATTTAATGGCAGAATTGCAATGTTTCATAATCTAACCAAAGAAGAGCAAGAGCAGGTTATGAATTATAATCTTATGATTTATCACTGTGAAGGAAATGATAAAGAAAAGCTAGATTGGTTTAAAATCATAAATATAGCTGGTGAGAAATTATTTCCTCAAGAATTACGAAATGCCGTCTATACTGGTTCGTGGCTCTCTGACGCAAAATTGAAATTCAGTAAATCAAATTGTGCGGCATATTTGCTTGCGAATGACGGAGGGCAATTGATAACAGGTTCTCTTATCAGACAGGAGTATTTAGAAACTGCAATTTCTTGGATCAATAATGGAGAGATTGAAGAATACATGGCAAAGCATCAACATGATAAAAATGCGGATGAATTGTGGAAATATTTTCAAAGTGTAATTCATTGGGTGAGAGAAGTTTTTCCAAATTATCGAAAAGAGATGTCGGGTGTAAATTGGGGCGAACTTCACAATGAATTTAAGGAAAAAAAGTTTAATTCAGAAAAACTGGAAAAAGAAATAAAAGAATTAATGCAAGATGAAGATGTAACAAAAAAATCGGGCATTTATCCGTATGTACTTACTCGAAAAGAAAAATATCTTTCTATCCGAGCATTTACACCAAACATGAAAAGAGAGGCATACGAACGGCAAAATGGTATTTGCCAAGATTGTAAGGGTGAAAATAAAAACAAGAAATGGGAGATAGGTGAAATGGAGGCAGATCATATTGATCCGTGGCACGAAGGCGGTAAGACAACCGCAAAAAATTGCCAGATGTTATGTAAAGAATGTAATAGGAGAAAATCTGGAAAATAATATGAAATTACTAAATTTTCAAATCAAAAAATATAGATCGATTGACGATACAGGGATAGTAAAACTATCAGAATTTGATAATATCTCTGTTTTTGCTGGTCAAAATGAATCTGGCAAAAGTTCTATCTTAAAAGCACTTTACGATTTTGAACAAGGTGAATTTGAGGCGGACTCAATACCGTTTTCTATTGATGAAAAACCAGCCCAGATTATTAGTTGCACATACAAAATAAATGACGATGACAATTTAGCAGATATTTTGGTTGATGTTGTTAAAGACGAATACAGTTTGCAGATAGATGAATCAGAGAAGGTATTGGATGAAAATAATCTTAATAAACTAAAAGAGTTCACCATTACTCGAACAAAAGAGTCTGACAAAATAGTAACTTCCATTGACGATAAAACCTTTAAAATTTTTTGTGCTTCTATTTTAGATAAACCAGTGCAACCAGTGGAGGGTGAGGAAACAAAAGAAAAAGAAAAATATTTTGTCGTCGCCGATACCGAAAACGAAAAAGTTGCTGAGCTATTTTGGCAAATTACACCAAGGATTATTTTCTTTGATGATTTTTGTGATTTATTGCCAGATAAAATTCTTCTATCTGTATTGAAAGATAAAACAACAGATACGAAAGGTTATCGTGCAGTAAAAAATCTTGAGAAGATTTTGAAGACCGATTTTACTACAAAAGATACCGAAAATGATCCCGTACGAGGGACTAAACAAACCAAAGAAAATGAGAGCTTATCTATTGATTTTCAAAAAGATTGGGGGCAAAGGATACACGGAGAAAATAAAGTTGTAGTAAAATATGATTTTCAAAAAAGAAATGGCGACGCTGAAAATGGATCTTACATAAATTTTTATGTTGAAACAAAAGAGGGTCAGCCATTACCTCCGAAACAAAGAAGCAAGGGTTTGGTTTGGTTTTTGTCTTTATGGCTTGAATTGAAAGCACAAGATATTGAGCATAATGATTTAGTGCTTTTATTGGATGAACCAGATCAACACCTTCATGTTAAAGCACAAGATGACATATTGAAACTTATAAATAAATTAGCAAGCAACAAAGAGGAAAAGAGAGGTGACCAAATTATTTATGCCACTCATTCACCTTATCTTATAGAAATTGATTATTTGAATAGAATTAAATTGATTTTAAATACGGAAAAACAAGGAACAAAAATTGAGGATATTGTAACTAGTAAAATTGATACGGAATACAAAAAAGATGCCTTACAACCAATCGCTGACGCAATCGGTTTAAATGTTAGCGAGTTTTCAACATTAAATAAGAAAAATGTAATTTTGGAAGGAATTTCTGACTTTTACTATTTTTCTGCGATGAAAAAAATTCTAAGCAAAAATGGAGATTATCACTTTGTTCCAGGAATAGGGGTTCGCCAAATAAATAATCTTATTTCTCTTTCTATTGGGTATGGTTTGGAATGGATAGCGATTATTGATGACGACCCAGCCGAAGGCGGAAAAGATTCAAAGAAAAAATTTGATGAAATTAGGGATTTTATTTTTGATGGCGATGAGGAAAAAACAAAAGAAAAAGTGTACACTCTTTCAGGAATGATGGGCATAGAAAACATGTTCACAACTGATGATTTAAAACTTGTCGATACGAATGTAGGTAAAAGCAATGATAAGGTAAAAGCAGTAGGACAAAAGCGCAAAGTGCTTTTTTCAAAATTATTTTTTGAAAAAGTAAACAGCAAAGACAAGGATAATAATATTACGGCTGAAAAATTATCAGATACTGCAAAAGATAATTTTGGTAAAGCATTTGATTTTATAGAAAAAAATTTTGTAGAATCAAATCAGTAAATAGGTGGCGCGCCAGTTTTCAACTGGCACGAAATTCGGAAGCGAAAAAGGAAAGGTTCAAAAACCCGCCCGCATTCCTCCCCAGACCCCTCCTGCGGGCGGGAAGAAAGCCGAGGCGGGGCAATTCC
>JAQVQJ010000146.1 GCA_028701635.1 Clostridia bacterium
AATTTAGGGGACCAGAAGATTGGAACAAAAAAACAGTATTTGAGATAGGTTCTGATGTAAGGTTTTGTGAAAAAGTTAAAAATGCAGGTTATGAAATATGGGTAGATACAGATTTTGATATCCCTCACGAATGTGGAGATTACTTTGTTTTTAATGGAGAAGTAAAGCATAAAACAATGCAGAGGGCATCATAAAACCGAAAGGTTTATAAACTATAAATACAATATATTATTGCTTTGTTAAGAGTTGTTTTGTAGGAGAAATCCTTAGGAACAAAATTTATTGCCGAGGGGTTGAAAATAACCTCGGTATATACTCAAATGTTTAAATTAAATAAAAAAGAACAAGTAAAAGAAAAAAATAGATTCTACTTTAGTAAGGATAAATTTATAGAAGTTGTATCTGATTCAGGATACTTGCCTGGAAATACCCAAGAGATTGAATTAATGAATTCTGATATTTTAATAACTAAGAATAAAATAAAAATTCCTTTAAGTAATTACGTTAATGATTATATAGTCCATAATGAATTAAATGATAATAGTAAAAGCATTGACTTAGAATTGCTTTGGTTAGAAGAAATGGAAGTTCCAGACTTTTGTAAGAAAAAGATACTAATCTTTTGGAATGATTTACAAAAAAAGATGGATGAAAATATTTCTAAGGCAAAAGAATTCAAAAAAAGATTTAAGAAATGGTAGTTAAAAATTATAGAGTAACTTTGGATGAGTTTTATAAAATGTTTTTATCTGCTTATGAGCAAACAAAAGAAGAGATAACTACTTATTCTATGCGCAAATATATGAAGAGAAGAGGAATGCATATCGCTTGGGCAACGATAAGGCTCTACTTACAAGAACTAGAACATAATAACTTAATTAAAAAAAGAAGCACAAAGAATAGAATGTTATATTTACCTATTGATGCAGAAATAATATTCTAATGGAAGAAGAAGAATTTGAAGAAGATATAAAGGAAGAAACAGAAGAACAAGAAGAGGATTCAAATAAAAAAGTAACATACCAAGGAAAAGGTATTTTAAAATATGACAACGATGAAGTAGTTAATATTATATTTGATGAACGAAATAAAGAAACCCCTTCAAATTGGGCAAAGATATCTAGGATACTAAAAGAGAAGGGTTATTCTGAAATAACTCCAGCACAATGTAAAAAAATGTATACTAGTGCAATAACTAGAACAGTTACTCTTACAAAAACAGGTGGAAAGAAATTCACAGATTACACAGAGAGATTAAATAGTATGTATTCTCAATATATTTCGGTACTACAAAGGTGGATTAATGCTGCGGACAATTTGACCAAGACATTAGAAGAGAACTCAAATGGGGCAGTTGAGCCATTACAAGCATCTATAATGATTATGAAGTTATCTCCACAAATGAAACAAGTTCAAGAAGAGATTAGGCTTGCTATGGAATTTAATCGTAAACAGCAGGAAATGATTAAGATAGAACAAAAGAACTCTATATTCTCCGAAGACGACATTCGTAATAAACTATTTGAACAACTTGATAGGTTGGAGAAAGAAGGAAGAATAGTATGGAAAAAGAAATAATTATACCGATGAAAGGAGGTATTTAGTATATGACAGAAATAAAACCGATTTTTAAAAAAGTTCAACTAACTAAGGAAGAGTTACAACAAGCCGCTAGAGAATTAAGTTATTATAAGAATCTTCTAATAGATTTATCCCTTAAAATTGAAGAAACAGAGATGTATCTTGATAAAGGTTTATTTGATATGGCTTTAGAGGAAGAAATAGAATTAGTAAAAGAATTAATTGAAAAGAAAGAAATTATAAAACAAGATGGTTCTCGTAGGAATGCAAAACCTTCAGAAGTAGAAGGACTTAAGATAAGATTGATTATGCTAGGAAAACAAAAAGAAAAAAGAACCCCTTTCCATCAAGCAAGAGCAGATCTTTTCTCATTTGGAAAACAAATTGAGAAATTAAAGAATGGAAACCTTGATGAAGGTATTCAAAGCATTGATGTTCGTATAGAAATCCTTGAAAAACAAATTCAAAGTGGAGTTAGAGAGGAATTGGACTATGATGCAATGCAGAAGAAGTACGGAAAGGAAGAATTAGAAAAAGTTGCTAAAAAGTAAAATGAATATTTTATTAAATGAGCGACCAGTTAAATATCTGATTGCAATATCCAAACAAGATGGGACAAAATCAATCAACGAAATAGGTAAAGAAATTTATAATACCTATAAATCAAGATACGAACTTTATATTAAATTTAAGGAAATGGGTATTTTAGATATAGATGAAGATCAAAGAGAAGTATTGATCTCATTAAATGATAAAGGTAAAAAATTCTTAAATTTGGTAGTGCAATTAATGTCTTTTGATTGATTAACCGAAAGATTTATAAAGGATAATTATATTTATTTTTTATGTTTACAGAGTTATCTAGAGAAGAAATAACAGAAATAATTGAATCATTAGAAGGATTAACCTTAAAACCAGGAGTAAATAACAAGACAGGTAATATTTTTTATAAGATTTATTTTAAAAAAACAGAAGATGAATTCAATGAAAATCCACACGAGGTCTTTATTGAAATAGACCCATTAAAAGAATATAATGAAGGGTTTGATAGTTCTATAATAACTAAAAAGTGTGATTGTAAAGGATTTGTTATGCGGAAAGGAGAAATTGATTGTAAACACATTAGAAAAGCAATTAAATTAATAAAATTATTTAAATAATGGAAGAAGATAAAAATATATGTTTAAGATGCCTTAAAAAGACAGAAATTGAAAGGGAAAAAGGAATGAATGGAATGATAAAATGTACATGTTCTTTATGTAAAAAAAGTTGGTTTGAAAAAGAAAATGAAAATTGAATGTCCAATTGTAACTTGTAAAGCAAAAAAAGAAGACATAATTATCGAAGAGGATTCTCATTTTTATATATGTAGATGTAAAAAGAGTAAGGCACAGTTTATTATTCCAAAAGCAACAAAATAGTGTGTTATATTATTTATAAACATTTATATATTTTTATTATTGAATTGTATTACATAAAACTTTATAAACTAACTTTTACTAAGTTATTTAATGGAAAAGACAAAAAACTACCCAAAAGTAGGTATAGAATCTTATT
>JAQVQJ010000147.1 GCA_028701635.1 Clostridia bacterium
ATTCAAAGAATATCGTGCTGACAAGCGGATATACAGCAAAGCATATTATTTCAGAATTACAGAAAATAAATCTTAATAAACTGAATGATTTAACAAAGACAAGATTTATGAATAGTGGAGAAAGTTTACAAGGATATTCAATTTCTAACTCATTTGTTTTTTATGACAAAATATCTGATTTACAAAAAGATGAAAAACGAGCAATAGACAGAGAGCAGAATCCGTATCAGAGAAGTTTGTTTAGCTCCTTAAAAGATGAAGAGATATTACGCTTTGAAGTACGACTTTCACAAAAGAGAAAGTTGAATACTTTATTCAAGCAATATGGATTTAAAACAAACCCAACATTTCAAGAAGCTTTTTCACTGGAGAAAGCATTGAAAGTAATGACTGAGTATTGGAATGAAAAAATAGATAAAAACAAATATGTTTTATTCACTTATCCTGAAAACACAGAATCATTACTAAAAAAAATTAGTATTGCACGACCAAAATCACGACCGCAAACATTGCTATCACTTCTAGGATTAGTATCTTTTGTAAAAGATAACAAAGGCGGATTAAGAGAATTAAGGACAATACTTACTGCACGAATTACTGATAGAGCTTGGTATTCAATAGTTAAAAATTTGAAGACTATTTCAAAAGATTTGGAATCATTAAGCGAGCTAGATTGGTATCAGGAAGTTTCAAAACAGATTAAAAATTATAAGCCATACAAGACAGAAAAGTTATCAAAAGCATAGATTTGCAATGTAAACTATTGTCAAGTATAATATAAGCACATATGAGCAACAAACAAGAAAAGGAATTTTACAAAGCGGAAGATTTAGCTGAAAAGCTAGATGTAAACATAATGACGATTTATCGTTATATCAAAGCTGGCAGATTGAAAGCTTACAAGATTGGTAAGGAGTACAGGATAGACAAGGTTGAATTTAATAATTTTTTAAGCCGTGTGCAAAATAATTAATCATTATGAATAAATTAAAACAAACATTAGAAAAAGCATTAAAATCAGAATCTGCATTTTTTGATTCTGAATCAGGAGAATTAAATTACACAAAGGTAAAAGATTCTGCTGATAGGATTGATGAAAAACTTATCTCTCTCCTTGCTGATAATAAAGATTTGAAAAACAAATTCTTTACGAAAATCAAAGATGTTTATGTTTTCAATATCCAAGATTTTAAATTCTTTTTAGATGAAAGTAAGGTTGATAATTCATACACTCAATACGCAAATAAAATAGGACTTGCTGATAATAGTGGACTTCTAGAAAACAGAAGCGAGGTTGTATTAGATTTTCCTTTCAAAGATTGTGTTTTAGAAGGTGGACAAAGTACTGAAGAAGGTACAGATACCTATTTTGAATTTTCTGATAAGACTGGAAAATATGAAGAAAAAAATGGAAAAAGAAATGAAGTATTCTTTAATCAAGTGCTTGCTCACGATGAAATAGATAGACTCTATGACAGAAAAGCTCTTGTAAACTGGAAACGATTTACTAAAGACAGTAAGAAAGACGGCGAAGCAGTAAAGGAAATAAAACGAGATAAAACAGGTTTAATACAAGAGAATTTGATTATCAAAGGTAATAACCTACTTGCTCTACATAGTCTAAAATCTGAATTTGTTGGAAAGATAAAACTTATTTATATTGACCCTCCTTATAATACTGGTAGTGATACTTTTGCTTATAATGACAATTTCAATCATTCTACTTGGTTAACTTTTATAAAAAATAGGTTAGAGATTGCAAAGGATTTACTCAAACAAGATGGGGCGATTTTTGTGCAAATTGATTCAAGAGAGCAGGCGTATCTTAAGATTCTTATGGATAATATTTTTGGTAGAGATAATTTTCTATCTTGTATTAACGTTAAATCTAAAGCAGAGGGAGGTGTCGGCAAGGAGGATTTTTTACTTGATGTTACAGAGTATATTCTTTGCTATTCTAAAAATTCAGATACGGAGTTTAATGTACCTAAAGAAGAAAGTGATTTTAATCCTGATAATGAAAAAAACTATAAATTCATTTTAGAATCTATTGATGATGGTAAATTGGTAAAAACAATATCAGGTGGAAAAGTTGGTGATATTGAAGTTTATGAACATAAGAAATATAAAATAATAAATTTAGGAAAAAAAGAGCGTATTCTAAAAACATATATTGAAAATTTTGAAAAGATATATAGAACTACTAATCCGCAAGGAGGGTTAATGAAGAGAGTTATTCCTCAATTACCTGAAAGTAAGGACTCCATCTTTTCTATTAAATATTTACCTTCTAAGGGTAAAAATGTTAATAAAATGACACAGTCGTACTTTATAAATAAGGGGTTAGTTGTTTGGTTTAAAGATAGTGCCAAATTGGAACTTGATAGAATAATTAAATTTACCAAAAAAACAAATTTTTGGGATGAAAATATTCATCAAGGTATTTCCAACGAAGGAGCCGTTACTTTGTTGGCAGGTAAAAAACCTGAAAAATTGATTCAAAATATAATAGAAATTGGAACAGAAGAAAATGATTTAGTGTTGGATTATCACGTTGGTTCAGGAACAACTTGTGCGGTTGCTCACAAAATGAATCGCCAATATATAGGAATTGAGCAATTAGATTATGGAGATAATGATAGTGTTGCTCGGTTAAAAAATGTAATAAAAGGAGATACTTCAGGTATATCTAAAAATGTAAATTGGAAAGGTGGCGGAGAATTTATCTATTGCGAACTTGCAAAATGGAATGAAAAAGCAAAAGAAGAAATACAAAATGCAAAAGATTTGCCAGCTCTTGTAAAGCTCTTTGATACTTTATATGAGAAATATTTCCTTAATTACAATGTAAGAATTAAGGACTTCAAAGACAAAATAATTAAAGAAGAAAACTTCAAAAAACTTACTCTTGCACAGCAGAAGAAGATGTTTCTGACTATGCTTGATTTGAATCAAATGTATGTTCAAGAAAGTGAAATGGCAGATAAAAAATATGGAATCAGTAGCGAAGACCAAAAACTAACAAAAGCTGTTTATAGCAAAAAATAGTATGGCAGAATTACACGAACAAATAAAATACGCCATAGATTTTGGTACTCCAAAACCTGAGATACCTGAATACATTTCAAGTAA
>JAQVQJ010000148.1 GCA_028701635.1 Clostridia bacterium
CATCTCCTGTCGTGTCAATGATAGAATAATTGTCCAGGTATATAGCCAACGGTTTGCCTACGTTTTTTGATGTTATATCTTCAAAAATCTTTACACCTTCATCATTAAATTCCAATTGAATTTGAGGTTTATAAGTTGTCTGATCGAAAACAACTGTGGCTTTTTTAAGATATTTACCAGTCAAGTCAGTAGGTTTAAAATAAGGATTTTGCAAAGCTAAAATCCAATTATCAATCTTAGTTATGTCTTCACCTTTGTTTTGCGCTTCTTGAACCTCTTTAATTTTATTCGTAATCTGTTGAGTCTCCTCTTCCGATCTTTGTTCATCGAATTCCAAATATGGAGTCTCTCCTATCATTTGAATAGCTTGTTCAACATTTGTAACTCCAGGTAATTCTATAACCAACCTATCATCACCTTGTATTTGTACAACTGGCTCAGAAACTCCAAAAAGATTAATTCTTCTTTCAATAACATCTCTTAAAGATGACATTGCTTCAGATTTATTAGAAGTTTCACTCAAATCTGCTTGATATATTAACCTTACTCCACCCTGCAAATCTAGCCCTAGAGCAAAATCCTTTTGCCAAAAATAAGGTAATGTCCAAGACATTTTTTGATTAACATAATCCACTGCCGAATTGAAATAATTTGGATATGAAAAAATTCCGGCAAAAATTGCCAAAAAAAATATTCCGATAAAGATATAATGTTTTTGCGCCATTAGATATTTATTACTAACTAGTTAATAATTATAATAAAGTGATTATATACTTGAGACTTAAAATAGTCAATCATTAAATTAACATTGCGATTTTTATAATCTATCTAAGATTTTAAGTTCTAAAAGATTGCTATCCGTATCGTAGATAGCAAAACTTGGTCTAAATATTTGTCCTGCAAGTTCTCCAGGATTTACAAGTTCGCAATCATTAATACTCTCCCTCCATGGCTTATGAGTGTGTCCATAAAAAACCACATCATACTTTCTAGCTTCGACCATTTTTTTTGCCTCCTCTGGTTTATGAGTTATAGCGATTTTTTTATTTCCGATTTCTTTTTCAAAAATTACCTCCAAAACTTTAACATTCTTGATTGTGTTATATCTATTTAAAGAATCTTTAAAATCAGAATCCATATTTCCAAGCACACCAAAAAACATACCACTAAAATCGACTAAAGATTCTTTTAAACTTTCCGGACTCCCAATATCACCACAATGCAAAACCACTGTAATATTATTATTCTCAACCCAATTTATTGCTTTCTTAAAATTTGCTACATTGCCGTGAGTATCCGAGATAATTGCGAGTTTCATTTTATTATTTAATTTACTACATGGATGTTAGCAGTTTTATTTTCATTCAGATTGCGCCGCAGATATGCACTCGTTAAATTTTTTTACCTGCAAATTATATTGAGAAATAATTTCTTTTAACTGCTCAGCTAAAAAATTATATTTTATAATCAAACCATTATAATCCTCGATCATTTGATTATAATACGAAGATTGCATATCGGTGTTTTCAATCTGCAACTTTTTATCATTTAAATTAGAGTCTAGCTGATTAAGCTCGCTCTCTTCCGCGTCGATTTGCTCTTTTAGAGATATATCTGGCTGCGCACATACAGCGAGGGGTAGACCAAATTCTTGAACCGCAATCCAGACCGTTTCTCCCTTATAATTTCCTTTTATTACAGCCACTCCAATCTCTGTATAATTTTTATTTAAAATATTTGCTCTATGTCCCGGACTATTCATCCAATCTTGAACCAATTCTAATTCGTCTCTAAAATTTCCTAAAATTAAATTCTCTCCGGTAACTACATATTCGTATCCATGGTTTGAAACCAATTCCCCAGGCCCAACACCTTTTAAAGAAATATGCTCAAAATACTGATTTAGAAACATATCATTCGCTTTTACTACAGCAGCCTTGTAAAGATTTTCATTTTCCGTAAGTATTGGTAGATTATTTTTTATTCTTTGGTTGTTTGTCTCACTAATTATTTTGCTCTTTAGCAGAAATACATCGTTACTAGCGCCTCCAATTTTTAATGGTTCTGAGGTTATAACTTTTTTTTCCACCTCAGACAAAATTTTCCCTACGTTATCAATTGAAATTTCTCTAGTTTTAATCCTAAAATTATCTAATATTATTACAACTCGATCTTTAAAAAAATAAAAACCAATACCAGCAATAACAAATAAAAATAAAATTAAATAAATCTTTATTTTAGACATACAGTCATTTCTTATAATAATTCAAAAAATTATTTTCCATGACATTTTTTATATTTCTTTCCCGATCCGCAAGGGCAAGGATCATTTCTACCAACTTCTTGAGCACCAGCAATAACAGTTCTGTTTTTTTGTGGCTGATCCTTTTGAATTCCAGACTTTAAAATATTTTCAATAATATTAGAATCTATTGTTTCTAATAATTTACTAAAAGCCTTACGACCCTCGCTTTTATATTCAACTAAAGGATCTCTTCCTGCATAAGCTCTTAATCTTACTGAATCTTTTACATGGTCCATAAACGACAAATGCTCTTGCCATAATACATCCAAAACTCTAAGACAAATCATCTTTTCTAGTTGACGCATTTGGGCTTCTCCAATTTCCTGCTCCTTTGCTAAATATTCACCTTCCGAAAGTCCGGCCTTCTTAATCATTTCCAAAATTATCTCCTTAAGATTGCTAGCATATAAAAACTCTTTTCTCTTTTTGTAAACAATGTCTCTATGCTTATTAATAACATCATCATATTCTAGTAAGTGATGCCTAGAATCAAAATTAAATCCTTCTATTTTTGTCTGAGCTGATTCTATAGCACCCGAAATCATGCCGGCTTGTATTGGCTCATCTTCCGGAACATTTAAAGCGGTCATAAGATTTTTTATTTTATCTCCTCCAAAAATCCTCATAAGATCGTCTTCTAATGAAAGAAAAAATTGAGTAGATCCAGGATCTCCTTGTCTTCCTGATCTTCCCCTTAACTGGTTATCTATACGCCTAGCCTCATGTCTTTCGGTTCCTATCACATGCAAACCTCCTAAGGTTCTAACATCTTTTGCGTCCTGATCAATTGGAGGATT
>JAQVQJ010000149.1 GCA_028701635.1 Clostridia bacterium
ATTTCAGAGGCTTCTTTTTGAGTTAATTTGAATTTTTTGCGTATTTCTTTTAAGGCCATAATAGATAATCTCTTTTCGAAATAAAGAATAAATTAAACAAAATTAGTTTACAAGAAAAAGTGCAATTTTTGCATAAAATATAATTAATACCGTCTATCGTTATATTGAGAAATTATTCTTAAATTGAATTATTTCAGTGATATTTTTTCGCCATAAAAAAGATCATATTTTTCAGGAGTGAAAGGGTCAAATCCAGATCCGTGATAAAGTGTTATTTCACCATAGTACAGAAAGCCATCAACATCAAAAAAATCGACGCGCACATATTTCATATCAGCAGCAATAAAAGAACCAATTTTTTTCATTAATTCAAACGAATGTGGCATCGTAATCCTGAAACCTGAATTTATTGATGAATTATCATGAGACCAATTGAATGGTAATTTATTCCAATTCGAATCATAAATTTGCCGATAATTTAATCCTTCGCGATCAATAGAACAATAAATAAACTCAAGTTGTCCATTAATATAATGGAGTTTATAATCGTTTGGAATTTTGCCTTCGCTAGTTAAAAGCAATTTCTCAACAATTATATATGGTTTGATATCGTGATATTGATATTCTTGAGAACTTGAATAATAATCAATTTTTAGCCATGTTTTGCAATCTCGGCGAAGATGTTTCCAATTAATGTCCTTACCACTACGAAAAATGTGATAAAGTCCGCTACCATTATTGGGTTTAATAATGCATGGAAAAGTTGTTATATTTGTTTTATTGATATCTTTGACACGATTAGTTTTGAAAAGAAGAGGGACACAATGTTCATCTCCAAAATGTTGACTTAATAAATATCGACATTGCAATTTATCAGCATAAAGAGTATAAATTTGTCTTCTATCATAAAGTTTTAACCATTGTATTTTTTCATTCAAAGTGTGTAAATTATTAAAATCAATCTTATAGCCAAACTGTTTTTCCCATTTTTTTTCAATTATTTTTTTATCTCCAAAAACCATTCTTTTCACAATTGATTTTTTGTTTAAAAAAAGAATATATAAATTTAAAAGAAAGTTGCTTTTTCTAAGAATTTTTTTTATTTTTCCCATATAATTTCGTTGAAATTTTTATATTTTTCAATCCATTTCTGATGTTTTTTCGACACAACTATTTTGTTTTTTGAAATTAAAAGAATAGGCAAATCAGACTTGGAGTCACTTATTGACCACACTACGTTGGCATATTTTTTATCAATTAATTTATTTTCTTTCTTAAGCATTTTAACTTTGTTTTTCCAAACACAATCTTTTGATATTTTGCCAGTTGCTTTTCCGTTTTTTATTTTAAGATTCGTTGAAATGATTGACTCGATTCCAAAATAGTTTGCGGCTTGTTGCAAATATACACCATAAGCTGCACTTACAAAGATCAAATGGTAGCCTTCGTTTTTTAGTTTGATTATTAAATCGTGGGTTTCATGAATAATATTTGGCAATATCTCATCTTTAAAAAAAGAAATAGCAAATTTTTGAATTTGCCCCTCATCCATTCCTTTAATCATTTTTGCAAGAACATGTTTAGTTATTGAATAATGAAAAAATTTGCTCATCACAATTGAAATATAGGATTTTTTCCAAAATAGAAATTTTTTTTCTATTCGTTTGTTTTCATGAACATTATAGTTTTTTGTTGCATATCTAATGAACGCATCAGCAGATTGAAATGGCACAACAGTTCCACAAAAATCAAAAATTGCTATTTTATTTTCCATTCAAAAAAGTCCTTTCAAATAAATCAAATGCCATAACAACTTTTTCCATTTGTTTTTTTGTTCCTATACTGCATCTAACACAAGAACGAAGCATAGGACTCTGAGAAAGATTTCTAATAAAAATATTGTTTTTTTCAAGAAAATCAATTAACTGCATTTTTATTTCAAAACTGTCAATCATCAACAAAACAAAATTGCCAAAACTGTCAAATGCTTTAATCCATAAAAATTGCAATAATTCATTTATGAAATATTGTTTTGCTTCTGTAACAAGGGAAACATAATTTTTCATATACGGGATATCATCTAGTGCAGCAATTGCCGCTTCTTGGGTAATAGTTGGAATATTTTTCGGATTTCTAATAACTGATATATATTTAATATTGCTTTCATGAGCAAGCAAATATCCAAATCTAAAATTAGCTAATCCAAATGCTTTTGACATTGTTCTTGTAACAAGCAAATTATCATATTTTCTCACAAGGTTGACACATGAATCATCTTTACCAGTAAATTCGTAATAAGCTTCGTCAACTAAAAACATTGTTTCTGGATATTTAATTAAAAGGCTTTCGATAAAACTAGTTTTATGGAGATAACCAGTAGGATTATTGGGATTGCATATATAAACAAATGATGGTTTGTTTTCATCAAGAAAAGAAACGAATAAAGAATTATCAAACGAAAAATCATTATTAAAATCGAAGTAGTGAATAATACCACCGCTGGTTTCAATTGTAAGTCTAAGATTATCATATGTCGGCCAAATCAAAACAACAGAACTTCCAACAGTTATGTATAACTTTGCTATATATTCTTGAAGACCGTCTGAGCTAGAAAAGTATTGAATATTTTCAATTGGCAAATTAATGTAATATGATAATTTTTCCAATAAAACTGAGTTGCATGTTGAAGGATATAAATTAAAAAAGGTTTCGTCTTCAATTAAATCAGTTAATCTCTTTTTGACATTTGGAGATGGTGGTAAAGTTGATTCGTTCCAATCAAGTTTTAGAATTTTAGTTCTTTCTTTAATAGATACAGACCAAATTTTATGTGAAGCCAATTTATATGGCTTACATTTCAACAAATATTTATTAATATGGTTCATCAAAAAACTCCTAATATAATTCTTAATAAGTATTATATAAACTTCTTATAAAAATCGCTATAATTTATTATAATCTCATCAACTAATCGTGTTGTTTAACAGGACCGCCAAATAATTCAAGTTTCTTTAATAGTTGTTCCATTTCACTAACATTTAAACGACCGGTATTATGAGAAGTATAGGATTCACCTAAATTCAAATG
>JAQVQJ010000150.1 GCA_028701635.1 Clostridia bacterium
AACCCTTCATCCTTAATTTTTAAAACATCCAAACACTCTCTTATTGTCCCCAAATCATAACGATCAACATATTCTTGTTTATTTTTTAGATATTGCATCTTTTTCTTGTTTTTCAAAAACAAATACCGGTCTACTTATATCTGATTTACCCCATGTTTTTGACCATTCCTTTTTATCTGTTATAGAAAATGAAGATATTTTTTTTCTTCCAATTTTTTGTCTATAATGAACCAACGCAATAGCCCTTATATTGTTTAATAGGGAACAAATGAACAATGTATTACCAAAAATCCTTTCAGCATTAAAATTTAATGTGTGTTCAATAATAGCCCATCCATTTTTCATCCCAAATTTTGCAGCCTGTTCTTCGTTTCCTTTTATATCAGCATCAAACCTAGAAAAATAAACGATAGTGCTATCGGTCTCATTTAACTTAAAGGATTGTCCATTATTGAGCTTTATAGAAAGTACATTTTTACCATGTTTCGCCGTTATCCTGTAACCATGTTTATAGGCGTTAAGAAGGTCAAAATTATCTAAATAATTTTTTGTAATTTCTTCCAAAAAATTTGAATATAAAATATACCTATCCTTTATATCTTCATCATTTTTAGATATTTTGAAAATTATTTCTGTTAAAAACCAGTTAAAATACTTTGTCTTTTTTGTAAAATTTTTTTCTATGAAATTACGAAGACTTTTATTACTAATAAACAAAGCTGGTATAAAGTTTTCAATTTGAGTCGATAAAGCATTTGCATTTATGAAAAGCAATTCAATTACCTGAATATAAAGTGTATAAAGATCCAAAATTATTCGACTTTTCTTTTCTTTATCCTTTAATCTCTTGAATTTCTTATAAAGTTTATCTAGCCTATCGGTTAGGCTGTCAAAATCAGCATTTTTATAATGTGAAAGTTTAAAATTATTTAATTTCTCTGTTAGATTTGTAATCATAGTTTTTTATAATCAATCTTTTCAGCATCTTCAAAATTTTCAGTAAGAATATCAGAATACTCATCCAATATTACGGTTCCGGCGCCTTTACGATCAGTAAAATAACCACCTGAAAGTTTTTTAACAGGATTGCCGACTATATCAAATATAGTAGCTCCATCATGAGGTCTATTATTATCTCGTTTCCCGTATGGAGCCTCACTTTTATACAAATAAACAAGTTTTTTTCTATCTAAATCATCTTCAATTTTTGCCGTGATAGATTTTGAAGCGGATGGCTTTTTAAAAAATGAACGTACTGACACAGAAGTGAGTGTTTGATTTATTGCCACATAAATATCCACTTCTCCACTATTACCATTTTCATCCTTTTCAAACTTAAGTTTCCCCTTCCATGTTCCATAAAGTATGGGTATACCCAAAATTCGAGTCAAATATTTAAATACACATTTTCTCCAAATCCATTTATCATAAAAAATCCAGATAATAACTACAGCACCTGTGGATCCCGCTAACCATCGAAATAAATTATCATCAATTGTTTGTCCTGTAACAAAAGACAAAATAAATATTAAAAGGGAATAAAGTGCAATTACTGCTTTTATTATTTGTTGTTGCTTCATACTATTCGCTTAGTAAAGTATATGCATTTTTTATAAATTGTTTTGCGTCATCTTTAGTCCACTTTTGATAATTATGGAAGAGAAATTTATATCCATTGACTTCTTTCCATTTTAAAAGGTCCATTAATTTAGATTCATCATTATTCAAATAACTCCAAATATTCTCACAGCTTCGAAGTGCAATACCTCGCCACGTTTCATTTAAAATATAGACAGAGTTATCGACATTATAAAGCATACTTTCTATCATGAACGAAGGAGAAGGTTGTAAGCCATAGTTCTCAGATATATACCCATTTATATTTTTTAAAATTCGTGTGACATTTTTAAATCTTAATTTTGTCGAAGTATTCTTGCTTATACCATTTGCATAATGCTGGTCAGGATAGTTGAAATATCTTCTTCCATCAGGCTTATTTAAGATAAGTTGAATTCCTTGTCTGTAACCAAAAGGAGTTCTATCATAATAGAAACGATAAGTTGTACATGGAATAACATCTGCATTAAGAATTTTATCTGATCCACGTATACGGAAAACTTTATTCCCAGTCGAATCAATCACTTTTTTCCCAAATTTTGTTTCCAATGCCTTTTGCAATCGTAATTTAAAATTAAGTTCAGATATTCCAGAATAAGGATATAAACCAGTGGTAGAAAAACCAACTCCATTAGAATATTCCAAATTGATTTTATCTTCTAGTTCAACGGCAATATCAATATCCGAATCTTGTCTAACATTTGTATTATTAGGATAAGATCCTTTAGCAAATACCCGAATTTTCAAATCACTTAAATAAGTGTCAATTGTTGATTTAACTATTTCTTTTGTTTTTTCAGCCCGTTCCTCTTCATTATTAAACCAAGGGTTGGTCCAATTGGATAGTTGATCATCAGTTATATTCATAATCGTTACTAATATTTTTTATCCTTTGGGGGATTAGGGTCATTTCCCGGGCAAACCGTGTCACTATCTCGAATTTTTCCATCCAAACCATGTATTATAACTTCACCTCCACCTGAATTCGATAAAAATCCCTTAGCAACGTTTTCCACTTCTTTCTGTGTTTCTCCATGGAAACTTGACCTTAATGACCCTGGTTTTTTGGCATCCCAACCCCCGTTTGAATTTTTAACCACATGATAACTATTTTTCATAAAGACTTGACTTTTAAGTAAAGTTTAATATAATTAATTAAGTCAGTTTTAAGTATATACCAGACACTGATAAAATACAATATGCTTACAAAGAGACAAAAAGAGGTTTTAGACTTTATTACCGAATATATCGATAAAAATGGATTTGGGCCTACCCTTAATGAGATCAATCAAAAATTAGGAATGGGTTCGGCTTCGGCTGCGTATCAGCACGTAGATGCCTTGGAAAGAAAAGGCTATCTTAAAAAACTTCCCAACAAAACTAGGGCAATTGCCCTAAATGATGATACCGATGATGTTAAAGAGATCCCGTTGATGGGGGTTATTGC
>JAQVQJ010000151.1 GCA_028701635.1 Clostridia bacterium
CTGCTGTAGTTTGATCGGATAATTCTGCATCCAATGTTTCTATCTTTGTTGGCATAGAAAATACAGCATATCTATTATAAGACAAATTTCTTAATGAATCTAAAACTGCTTTTTTCTGTTGGTCCCCAACCATCCTTGTTTCGCTACCTACATATCCAATGATATGCTTATGCATATTATTATAAATAGAGTTTGTAGCAGATTCTTCTATCCAATGTTTTCTCTTTATATCTACATAGGAAGTTTCAATAAATCCTAATGCTTCAAATCTATTTCCAAAAGAAAAACATTTGAAGTGCGCTATCCTTTCTGCTTTCAAAAATATTTGGTCTCCATTTCTAGACAAATTTTTTGGAGTTGGATCGCCTAAATATTCTGGATATTCTCCAATAGTCATAACATATCCTAAAGGTCTTTGATTTGCATCAAGTAAAATGTTTCCATCAAAATCTTTTGCATAATCTATTAATTTTGCATCAATCATTTTTAAGTCCAATATTTTTGATTCTGAATGATTTAGCACCCTTTCAACATATGCATGACCAAATATGAACATATCGTGTAAAATAGAATCATCTAAATCTTCTCTAGATAAAGGCACTCCAATATTTCCTATTTCGTCAAAAAAATTATCATATTGGGATTGGGCAGAAATGTCTCTTGCAACTATTTTACTCCTAGCCCCAATAATTAATTGCTTTGTTTTATTTATTGCACTAAATGTTTGTGAATCAGAACGATACATTTCTTCTAATTCAACCCTCTTAGGTCTTTTATAAGAAAAGGTATCTTTAGCTAATCCTGTTTTTGGGTCTGCTCCATCTTTTATATCATTTGCAAAATTCATATAATTAGGTAACTCTTGAACACCTGAAAAATAATTAGAAAAAAACCCCATTTTTACTTATAATTCTTTGAGAGAGCGAACTCCTTTACTATCTCAAGTAGATATTGATATATTTTTTTAAAGAAAAACCAATATAAACATCCAAAGGAGAGAATAAAGGAAATACTTAACGGAAATCCAAATATCATCATTCCAATATTTAAAATTATTCCACTTACTAAAATGTCTAAAATACTGTTAGTTAATGCAATAAAGTCTTTAGAATTCTTAAAAAAGTTGATTATTTTTAATAATTTAGAATTAAATCTTACTTGTACCTTCTTAATTGCACTCGCGTTTTCATATGTTGGCTCTACTGAATTCACTTTCGAAATAATAAAACCATTGTTCTCTTGCACTGAAGAATTCTTTTTAGCAGACATATACATAATTATAATAAAAGTTATTTAAAAATATTTATATATTTATATGTTTAATTACCATATAATGGTGTTATATCTTCCATATATTCATATTGAGTTAATTCTTTTACTGCCATAGCAAGACTTACCACGGAATCATCGTGGGTAGTTCCTGGTTTGTAAGTTGTTGATCCAGTAAGATTAGTAACGCAGGTAAAACCAACTAATTGGTTTTTTAATATCTCGCAATACTCTGCAGATTTGTCTTCAAAATTTTTTGGAATTATAAGATGTCCCCCCTTAAGAACTGTTGCTAAAGTAGTGAACAAATTGTTTCTATGTGCCTGTGCAAATTTCTGCTCTACAACTGGTATTCCTATAGAAGTTATTTTTTTAATAAATAAATTACCAGCATTAGAAGAATCTGCAATTACAAATGTTCCGTTACCATTTTCAAATTTTTGATATAGTTCCCTAACTACTTCTTTTACAAATTCGTCATCCTTACCTCTAAACCAGTCAGCATATTTTATTATATACTTCCCATTCCATTTTTCTACAACTGTTAAAAAAGTATAATCTGCTCTCGCACCTTCTGAAGTAGCAAAGTCAATTCCTATAGAATAAACCGCGTCGGGTCTTGTAGTTGTATCAAAGGACAAATTAAAATCGATAGATGAAATAATTTTTGGAAATGGAAACACAACATTATCTTCAGTACCTATTACTTCACACATTCTATTTTTCATAAAATTCCATTTTCCTTGTTCGTGCCATCCTCTTAATACTTCTTCCCTTGGATGTTGTTCTTCCCATATAGAAACACAATCTTCTAACATTTCGTAAGTAACACTCTCTGGAGGACAAGTATATGCTGGTTTTCCATCTGGCTTAACTAATACAGGTGTTTTTTCAAAACAATATCCTGTAAGTTTTCCACTTTTAGATCTTTCTCTTAACTCTGCTAATATTCCTGCATTCATTTTTGGAGTAGTTGTAAGAATTATTCTTCCTCTAGTTAACAATCTTGTAACTACGTCTTCAAAATAAGTATTTACTTCTTTTGCATCATCAAATTCGTCAAACAAAATTAAGTTTGCACGATAACCTCTTATTCTAGAAGAGTAGGGAGTTACTCTAAACCAATGCCCTTGTTTGGTTTTAAATTCACTTTGATTCCAAGTTGTAGCCTCATCTTTTGGAACAAACATTTCTTTTAATATTTGGTTTTCACGTATATAAACTTTAATTCTTTCTAATATATTCCCTTTAGTTTGATCCTTTGTTGGAGACACTGCAATAATTCTAATATGTTTAGATTTAAACATTACCCATAATGGATATAAAACACACATAGTTTCTGTTTTGGAAAGACCTGTAGCGGCTTCAACAACTAAACGAGTATTCGTTTCCGCAAGACGAACCCATCTTTCTTGAAATGGTTGTATCTTTAATTCCATTCCATTAGAAGTATACTTTAACATCTCTTCACAAAAATATTTAAAACTTGCCCTACACTCCATAAAAAAAGTTATAATATCTTTTCCACGAAGAATTTCCTCACGAGATCGCATAATAACTAATATTAGATATTATTTATAAATAATTATATATTTATTCCTTAATTTTAAACATTTTTCTATCGGACCATTCTGCTTGCTTACCTTCATTCCATTGAGCAACAGGTCTTAAATAACCAACAACTCTGGAATATCTTTCGCATTTTGTTCTTTCTTTTTCCATTTTAAAGTTAATATAGAAGGGGTTAGTTGTTTTTAAATATTAATATACTTAGCCGGTAACTACTGACTT
>JAQVQJ010000023.1 GCA_028701635.1 Clostridia bacterium
AAAAATCTAGACCATGTATTATATTTATTGATGAAATAGATGCTGTTGGAAGACAAAGAGGAACAGGACTTGGTGGGGGGAACGATGAAAGAGAACAAACTCTTAATCAATTATTGGTTGAAATGGATGGATTTGATCCAAATGAAGGTATCATAGTTCTTGCTGCAACTAATAGAAGTGACGTTTTAGATCCTGCTATATTAAGACCAGGTAGATTTGATAGGCAAATTTATGTTCATATTCCAGATGTCCGAGGAAGAGAAGCTATTCTAAGAATACATGCAAGAAATAAACCAGTTGATAGCGAAGTTGATTTCCAAACATTAGCTCGTATAACTAGCGGATTTACAGGGGCTGATATTGAAAATATGCTTAATGAAGCTTCAATTTTGGCGGCTAGAGCGGATAGAGCAAAAATTATTATGGCTGATGTTACCGAAGGTATAAATAAGGTTATTATGGGACCTCAAAAGAAAAGCCGGTTGGTTACTGAAAGAGATAAGAAAATTACAACCTATCATGAAGCCGGACATGCTATATTAGCAAAATTATTACCTTTCTGCGATGAAGTACAAGAAGTTTCAATTATTCCTCGTGGAATGGCTGCTGGATATACTATGAGCAGACCAAGTGATGATGATAATCATATGACATACAATAAATTAAACGATAATATTGCAATGAGTATGGGGGGAAGAATTGCCGAGGAGCTTGTCTTCAAGGATATTTCTACAGGGGCGCAGAACGATATTCAACATGCAACTGAATTAGCTAGAAGAATGGTAACAGAATGGGGAATGAGTAAACAGCTTGGATTTGTTGGCTATGACACAGTGGCTGAACCATTTTTAGGAAGAGATTATCAACGACAATCAAAGTATAGCGAGAGGACAGCTGCTACTATCGATGATGAAATTAGAGGTATCTTGAACTATAATTATGAAAGAGCATTTAAAATCTTAGAAGAAAACAAAAAGCTTATGGACGAGATGTCTAAACTTCTTTTTGAGAAAGAGACTATATATAAGGAAGAAGTAGATTTAATAATGAAAGGTGAACCTATTGAAAATATAATTGCGGAAATGGACAAAAAGGCCAAAGAAAGAAAAATAAAAGAGGAAAAAGCTAAAGCTGATAGTCTTATTACAAAAAAGATTAGAGAATTGGACACCAGATTGAAAACTGCGGAAATGCTTTCAAAGGCTGGGATTATAACTAATACAGAGTTTGAGCAATTAAAAGCATCAAAAGTTAAACTTGAAAAGGAATTGAATTCTAAAGAATTAGAAAAAAAGGATAAGGTTAATCAAAAGCCAAAAGCTGAAAAAGCTTCTACCGCAAAAAAATCTACAAAAAAGCCAGTATCAACTACATCAAAAAAGCCCAAAAAGAAAAGTCCATTAAAAACAGAAAAAGAAAAAACTACAAAAATCAAAGAAAAATCTAAAAAAAATAATGATTTAAATAAAAAATCATCGAGTGTTTCAAAAAAAAGTAAGAAAAATACAGAAAACGAAAATAAATAAAAATAAGGCACTAATTAGTTTTAGTGCCTTATTTAATAGTGTTTATCACTTTTAAATATAATTTATATTAATTAAAATATTTATAAAATATTAAAAATAAAATCAAATTTTAATTAAAAACATTATTTTCTATATTTTTTTGCGTATTTTTATACTATTTCCAACTTTTTAGTTAAGTTGCGGATACATAAGACCATCCTCCATTATTATTGCAAATAAAATAATCATTAGAATATCCTTCTAAAATTTCCCATGAATTATCATATTCGGTGACAGTTTGAGATAACTCATATTGAGATGTAGAAGTATTAAATATTAATATTTTTTTATATACTTTATCTAACCATCTCATGTAAACATTTATTGAGCCATCTGTTTGCAGGTAAGCGTTAGTTTGAATACCTTTGCCAAGAGCCACTGAATATGTTGCTTCTCGTGCATTATAAAAATAGTTCTCGCCCCACTTATTTGTTGCAACGCACATATAAGGATTGCCAGGGTTATCTTCCCAGTCTTTTGCGAATACTGGAACATTAGAAACCCAATGGTTAGATATAGCAATTCCATTTAAAGTCAAGAAAACACTTGATGAAGTGTAAGTATCTGAATTCATTAATCCAGGACGATTAGAAGAAGCTGAATAAACAATTGCGAGATTTCTTGGTTCCTCATCATAATTTCCTGGATGTCCCACCGAATAAACCCAGCCTCTGCTTGTCCAATTAATAAGAGAGGGGACACCAATTGGGGGATTTGCTATTCCAGATGTTATAAGTCCGCTTGTATTAACGCAAAAGACAAAGAAGTCTACGGTATCGTCTATCTCGTATTTTTCTGTTAAAGAATTGTAATTTATTTTTGGCATATAAGTATAATTAAATGAGTAATATCTATTATTATATATAGCGACATTCGCAGGAATAAGATTGGGAATCTGGGTAAAACTTGAAGTTAAATCGACCCCAATGGAAGGAGCTTTTAAATAGTATCCGCCATCAAAAGTGTTTTTTGTTATATAATAATAATCTTTTGTTATATATACTCTAAAATCATTCTTTCTGTTTAGAAACAATATATTTCTACCAGTTGCATCAATATTTATGTTAATAATTTCTAAATTAGAATTATTAGCATCTGAATTGCTACAATTAATTCTTATATAAATATAATTATCTTCTCGAGTAGGATAAAAATAATATTCATAATTAAAAGTGTGCTCAGTTTCTTCTGAAAAATCTACGCTTGAAGTATAAAAGGCATTGCTCAGTATTGATGTATTGGACATCATATATAAAGTTGCAGTATATGTAGCTCCTGTTGAAAAAAAACGAGCGTTAACAGTTATGTTCATTTTTGTAAGGCAACCCTTTTTACAAAGAAAAAAGATTTTATCAAAAGATATATAGTTATATCCCCTTTTCCCTTGATCAAAACTTTTTACTTCAAATGTGTTGAATGTTTCTGTGTTCTCAACATATTCTTGTAAATTTGTTAGATTTAAACTTAAATTATCGTTTATTGTTGTTAATTTTTTATTTAAAGAGTGCATTCGTTTTTCTATTTCTTCGAGTTTGATGACAGTATCTTTCTCTAAACTCATATTTCCTCCATTTTTTGAGATTATATGATATTAAACTTTATTATTTCAAGGCTGTATGCCAACGCATAAAAAGAATAATATTGAAAAAAATAAAAAAGAGGTAAGAATATGATATTCTTTGCATTTTTATCAACTCTCTTTGGTTGCATTAACTGGTTAAGCATTGGAATGTTACAATATGACATAGTAGCAGGATTTTTTGGAACACAAGCCCATATTTTTAGTAGAATAATTTATATAATTATTGGATTTTCAGCACTGTATCTTATGGTAGCTGCTATAAAACAGAGAGGTAGGGTTAACCTTATAAGAGAAAGAGTTGAAGTTAGAAATGAAGTTCAACCCGAAGAGCCAGAAAAAATATATAATGAAAGAGAAAATAGATAAAATATTTAAAAAAACAATAAAAAATTGATTTTTTATTGTTTTTTAATCATTTTTTATTAAATTATTTAATTATTATAAATTTATTTTTGAATTTCTATTATTTTTAGTTAAGGCTTTTTCTAAATTAATAGAAATTATTTTATCGTTATCAACACCGAGTGCCAAATTAAAATTCTTTTTATTAATAAGCTCAATTGTTGTCTTCGCTAACATCATAGCATAAATTCTATCATACACAGAAGGAGAAGTTCCTCTTTGAACATAACCAAGTATACTTGCCCTCGTTTCAATGTTTAGTTTATCTTGAATTTTCCTAGCTAATTCACTAGCATTTAATATATTTTCTCTCAGCACAATTAAGGGAGCTTCTTCACCATCTTTTATTGCTGATTTTAACTTTGTTATAATTTTGTTAAAATCGGCATCTTTTTGGTCTGCCACTAAAATGTTTGCATTCGTTGCCAACGCGCAATAATTAGCAATGTCTGCACATTTTCTTCCCATAACTTCGCATATAAATATTCTATTTAATGAAAGCATAGTTTGTTTTATCATATCTATTTGTCCAACTGCGCAATTAACGGCAGAGTCAAAACCAAGAGATTTATCTGTATAAAACAAGTCATTATCTATTGTTGTAGGAATAAATATGACTTTAACACCATTATCTGTTAATCTTTTTGATCCTTGTAAAGAGCCATCTCCTCCCAGTACTATTAAATAATCAATTTTACTTTTCTTATAGTTAGATAAAGCTTTGGAAAATCCTTTTTCTGTTTGAAATTCTGGACTTCTAAAACTTTTAATAAAACTACCGCCTAAATGAGAAATATTATCAACATCTTTTTTAGAAAGTGGGATAATATTATTGTTAACTAATCCTTGAAAACCGAACTTAACTGCAAATATTTTTTGATTATTTTTTACCGCTAAATTTATAAGATTAGAAATAAAGGCGTTCATTCCTGGAGCATCTCCGCCACTCGTCAATATACCTATATTCATACCTTCCCCCTATTTTACAATAACATCATTTTCGGGCAAAACGCCAAGTAATTCAACAAGTAAATGATGCGTTGGATTAACTTTTCTATTCATCTTAAATACATTTTCTGTCGCTGAGCATTTTACAATAATTTCGCTATTACCTGGATAAGATGAAAGAATATTTATAATTGAATTATATAGTTTAATGTCGTTAAGGTCAAACTTTAAATATAGTTTTTCTGATTTTGTCTCAGTTTGTGATGATTTATTTGAATTCCAAAGTACAATTTCATCTACAATAACAGTAGGTTTTTCCCCATCTCTTATATTCAATTTACCAACAATCGTTGCCATGGTATCTTCATTGAGAACATTCTTTAATCTTTTAAAATTATTAGGAAAAATTGTTAAGTCTATTGTTCCATACATGTCTTCTATTTTTGCGAATGCCATTTCCCTATTGCCATTTTTAGTTATAGTTTTGCGAATTTCTGTGATTATTCCTCCGCAAGTAACTCTCATATCGTTTTCTAACTCTACTGCAAAAGAAATTTCCCCATTTGAGTCTTCGATTTCTTCTATATCTTGTTCCTTTGGCTTTATCATATTTGATGTTAAGTTGTAACTTTTAAATTTATCTAAATAATCATCAAGTGGATGCCCTGAGATATATACACCAACAACTTCTTTTTCAAACTTTAATTTAGAATCTTTATTATATTCTTTTATATTTGGATATTCCAACTTATCTTCCAACCCGGAAGAAGTTGATTTATTTGTGGTATCAAAAAGAGAGAATTGTCCGCTAGCTTGATTTTTTCTTTGTTGTTGTACACGAGTGACTGCATTTTCGTAGACACTCATTAATTGAGATCTATTTACACCAAAGGCATCAAAAGCCCCCGACAAAATAAGACTTTCAAGACAGCGTTTATTGTGAGCTTGCGAATCAACTCGCTTTATAAAATCCATAAAATCTTTGAATGGGCCAGTTTGTGTTCTTTCTTCGATAATACTCTCTATAAGACTTAGTCCAACATTTTTTATAGCGGCTAAACCAAATCGCAAATTTCCTTTTTCTACAGAGAAATAAGTTTGGCTTTTGTTTACATCTGGTGGATAAACTTTGAAACCTTCCGCTTTCGTATATGTAACATATTTTTTAATTTCATCAGCATTGGTTATTCGGTTATTTAGAACTGCACAGAGTAATTCAATTTCATGGTAGCATTTTAAATAGGCTGTTTGATAAGATAAATAAGCATAGGCAGCAGCATGAGATTTATTAAACGCGTATTCTGCGAAATGTTCCATCTCTGAAAAAACTTGTTCTGCAACTTCTTTTGAAACCCCTAATTTTAACGCTCCCGGGATACTGCTTATACCCTTTGGGTCTTGCCAGCCTTCAATAAATTTTTTCTTTTCAGCGGGCATTTTTTCAACTTTCTTTTTACCCATAATTCTACGAACATTATCGGCTTGTCCCATGTTGTATCCGCCCATTACTTGAAAGACTTTCATAACTTGTTCTTGATAAACGATACAACCATAAGTAACATTTAAGATTGGCTCAAGGCAAGGGTGAGCATAAGTAACTTGTTTTGGATTTTGTTTATTTTTAACATATCTAGGAATAGAATCCATAGGCCCCGGACGATATAAGGCAACACCAGCTATAATATCTTCCAAACAATCTGGCTTTAAATCCTTCATAAACTTTTTCATACCTTCGCTTTCTAGTTGAAATATCGCTTCGGTATTTCCAGAACTAATTACTTCATAGACTTTTGAGTCATCATATTCCATATTATAAAAATCAATATCAACGCCCTTATTTTCCTTTACATATTTTATTGCCTTATAAATATCAGTAAGAGTACGTAACCCTAAAAAATCCATCTTTAAAAGGCCCAAATGCTCTAATTCTATCATGTCATACTGAGTAACTATATCTTCTCCGTTTCGTGCCAAGGGAACAAAATTATCAACCCTATCAGGAGCGATTAAAACGCCCGCAGCATGAGTTGACGTATTTCTAGGAGAGCCTTCTAATTTAATTGCTAAGTCAGCAATTTTACGAATATTAGGATCTTCATCATAGAATTGACGAAGCTCTGGGATTATGTATTTGTCATTTTCAGGCTTTCCAGTTGTCCCAAAATAATACCCTAAAACAGGTGGTTTTTTAATTCCCTTTGGTAATTTTAAAGGAATTAGTTTTGTCATTTTGTCGGCTTCGGAATAAGGCATATTTAAAGTTCTTGAAACATCTCTTATGGCATTTTTTGCTGCCATAGTTCCAAAAGTTATAATTAATGCGACATTTTCCTCACCATATTTTTGCTTAACATATTCGATAACTTCTCTTCTTCTATCATAATCGAAATCGATATCGAAATCAGGCATAGAAACTCTTTCCTTGTGAATAAATCGTTCGAAAATTAAATCATATTTCAAAGGGTCAACCCTTGTTATTCCGCTTGCATAAGCAACAATACTTCCAGCACCAGAACCACGACCTGGGCCAACTGGAATATCATTTTCATAGGCAAAATTTATATAATCCCAAACTATTAAAAAGTAATCAACGAACCCTTGACTTTTTATAAGGTCTAGTTCAGAGTTTGCACGAGCTTCAATCTCTGTTGTTATTTCTTTGTATCTTTCCTTTAAACCCTTAAAAGTTAAATATCTTAAAAATTCATATGGAGCCATTCCGTTATCAGGAATATAACTTGGGATAAAATTTTCATTTTCTTTGAGTACATATTTTTTATCGATATTTAGTATATCTCCATGTGCCTTTGAGCGAATAACAACATTACATTTTTCTATAATTTCAAGAGGAGTTTCAAGTGCTTCTTCATAGCCTTTCATTGCTTCTTGCATTTCTTCATATGTTTTGTAATAGAGTTGTTCAGTGCTAAATTTAAAGCGGTCAGGGTCATCAACTTTTTTTCCCATTTGAACACACATTAAAACATCTTGCATTTCAGAATCTTCTTTGTTTATATAATGCACGTCGTTAGTTGCAACTAACTTGATTCCATACTTTCTTGAGATTTCTTTTAGGTATCTATTTGCTTCAATCTGTTCAGGAAACCCATGATTTTGTATTTCAATATAAAAATCATCTCCAAATAAGTTTTTATACCATTGAGCAGTCTTTTCGGCTTCCTCATATTGATTTTTAAGGATTTGCTGGGGAATAATACCCGCAACACAAGAGCTTAAACAAATAAGTCCAGAACAATATTTTTCTAATGTTTTAAAGTCTATTCGAGCACGATTCCAATAATATCCATCTTTAAAGGCAATGGAATTTAATTTTAATAAATTATTATAACCTTCATTGTTTTTTGCTAAAAGAACTTGATGATAAATTTGTTGTTTTCCTGAGCCATTATATAGGTCATCGCATATATAAAATTCTGTGCCAATAATTGGCTTTACACCTTTTTTTAAGCAGGCATTATAAAATTCAAGAGTGCCATACATATTGCCGTGATCGGTAATAGCAACGGCAGGCCAACCCCTTTCAGCAGTAGTGCTTACAAGCTTTTGGATACGAGCCACGCCATCTAATAAACTAAATTCAGTATGAACATGAAGGTGTACAAATTTTTCCATATTTTTAGTTTACATTGTTTAGACATTTTTCGCAAGTGACTTTGTAGTATAAATATTTTTTGTTGAATTAGAACAAATTATGTAATTAAAAAATTGATTTTAAATTATTCTTCAAGCTTGTCAGCAATTGATATTATCTTTCGTAGCCTGTGATTTAATCCGCTTTTTGTTAGTGGAATATTACTTAATTTTAAAAGGATATCTAATGGTTCTTCTGGATTTGCCATTCTCATTAAGGCCACTTCTTCAAGGTCCAAAGGAAGAGAGTTAAGTCCAATCTTTTTATCAATTTTATCTATTGCATCTAACTGTTTCATACTTGCTTCCACTGTTTTTGAAATATTTCCACTAACACAATTTGTTTGACGATTTATTTTGTTTCTAAATTCTCTTTTTACGATTTCATTTTGAAGAATTAATACAGAATTGTTTGCTCCAACCAATGCTAAAAGGTCGCTAACATTTTCCGCATCTTTAATATATAAAACAAAGTTATTTTTTCTTTCTATAAGTTTAGCAAAGATATCAAATTGAGAAATAATGTGAGAAATTTCTCGTAGGAGAGATAAATTTTTTGAATCGAACTCTAAATGATACCCGTTTGAAACTTTTTCATTTGGCTTGTTGCTTATTTTTATACTCGAAGTGGCAGAACCTAAATACACACCCTTTACAAAAGCTCTTAATCCGTCTAAATTTTTGGATATTAATGTAATATTAACTAACAAATTTTCTTTTAAATCAAATAAAGAAAATATTTGAGTTATAAGAGAATTTTTTATAGTTATTTTATAAAAATTCTTTTTATTTATTTTGAAACTGTTCTTTGTTTCAATAAAATCTTTTAAACTGTTATTTAAATTGATTTCATCAAATAACTTTGTGTTTTTTATATCAAATCCTTGATTTTTTTGTATTTTTTGGTAGTTTTTTAATATATTCCTAATATTTTTTATAATAAAAGAGTCAAGTTGTTCTATATCAGTTGTTATTTCGGCATTATTTTTTTCATCATAAGAAGATGATGAGATAAAAAGACCAAATAACAGTGGAATACCACAATTAATTGGATCAATTTGTTGTTCAAGTATTTCTAATTTAGAAGTTTTTGAAAAGGAATCCATAAATTTTTATCCTTACTTTTTAAATTTTGGTAACTTATCCAAGTTCACTATCAACTCTTTTGGAATATTTAGTCTAGTGACTAAATTAATTCCATTATTAACTTCACCAACCCTATCACTAGAATGAGCATCAGAGTTTATAATAAATTTAACTTTATTTTTTGCCATTTCTAAAATTTCTTCGTCTGTAAAAGATATTCTTTTTCCATTTAGTTCAATTAAGATATTTTTATCTCTTGCTGCAAGGGCTACTTTTAATACATCAACTTTCATTCCATAATTTAAGTGAGATAAAACATTAATTTTATATTTTCTAATAGCGTTTAAATAAATCAGGGTGTTTTTTTCTATCTTTTTCTTTGACGGCTTAAAAATTCCAGAGAATATACTTCTAAAAAACATGCTAAATTGATTAGATATATTTTTATAGCGAACAAAACTGTGATATCCAACAATTACGACGTCAAAAAAATCAAAATCTCTTCTATATAAATCAACTGAGCCATCGTTTGAAATGAAGTTTGCTTCTATTCCTAACAATACTTTTACACCAGTTTGTTTTTCCGCTTCTATACATTCTGCTTTCATTGTTTTTAAATCACTTCGTTTAATTCCATATATAATGTGATTAAATCCATGGTCAGTTATAGCAATCTCTTTTAGCCCTTTTTGTTTGGCAGCGATTGCGTTCTCTAATATTGTCCCAGTTCCATGACTATATGGGGTGTGAGTGTGATAATCTCCGTAAATGATCATTTTTCCCTTTTATTATGTACATTTTTAAAATATTATAATCTCTTCTTGTAAAAGTTCACCTGTCGATTTTTTAACTTTTCTTTTTATCAATTTTATAAGATTTAGTACATCTTTTGCTTTTGCATTTCCTGAATTGATTATAAATCCAGCATGTTTTTTACTTACTTCTGCTCTTCCTATTCTAACACCTTTCAGCCCTATATTGTCAATGATTTTAGCAGGAAATAAAATTTGGTTATCTTTTATTATTCTTTTAAAAATACTTCCTGCACATTTTTCACCATAAGGTTGGGTTTCTTTTCTTTTATTAATAAAAGAAAGTTGTTGTTTTTTTATTTCCTTATTATCACCTATTTTAAGAAGTAATTTGACCGCGAGAATTATAGAGTTATTTTCTTTAAAAGATGAATTTCTATACGAGAAAGTAAAATCTTTATTCCAAGAAGCCTTACCATTTTTTATAATTTTTACTTCTTTAACAAAATCTCCAAATTGATATTCAAATGCTCCTGCATTCATTATTGTTGCACCACCCACACTTCCGGGAATACCATAGCTCCATTCCAATCCAGTGATGCCATTCTTTTGTAAAAAGGTATTAAGAGTAAATAAGTTTACAGCAGCACCAACTTCAATGACAACTTCTTTTTCAGTTGTTTTTATTATTTTAGTTTTTTGAAAATTTTTGCCAAGTTTTATTATTGTTCCATTAAAATTTTTGTCTTTAAATAAAGTGTTAGTACCAGCACCAAGAAGAAAATTTTGTTTGCTTTTAGTTAAAACTTCTTTTAAAGTTTTTAAATTATTTACAATAATAAAAAATTTAGCTTTTCCACCAATACCAAAAGAACAATGGTTTTTAAGTGGTTCATTAAAATAAACACTTGCATCTTTTGTAGAAAGATTTTCTAAATATTTATTAAAAGTTTTCATATCATTATTTATGAAAAATATTGATTTAAGTTTATAAATTCAATACCTCCCTATAAATTGTATCTTTTTTAACCTTTCTTTCATGTGCAACTTTTTTTATTGCATCATTTTTACTCAATCCAAGGTTTATATAAAACTTCACATGGTCAGGAATGTCTTTTTTTAATAATTCTTCGCTGTTATCTTTTGCTCCGTCTACAACTAAAACAAACTCGCCTCTGCTATCTATTATTATATTATCTTCTGGGGGATTGAGAATGTCTGGTGTTTTTATAAAAATCTCATCATTTAAATTAAAAGAATAAACTTTTTCGTACATTTTAGTGATTTCATTAACTAAAGCACATTTTCTATTTCCAAAAGTCGTTTTTATATCTATTAAGTCTTTTTTTAAACTGTGGGGCGAAATGTAAAAAATTAGAGTTGACTTTATTAAAGATAACTCGTTTAATAAAGAGGTTCTTTCACTTTTCTTTTCTGGTAAAAACCCAGAAAATAAAAACGATGCTGCATCTAATCCGCTTAGAACAAGTGCAGAAATAGCCGCATTTGCACCGGGAATAATTGTAAATTGAATTGCTCTTTCTCGTAAAATTTTTGTTAAAATATTTCCGGGATCGGAAATTATAGGAGTTCCTGCATCTGTTATGATTGCAATGTTTTTTCCTTCATTATTTAATTCAATTATCTTTTCGCAAGATGATGCTTCATTAAATTTATGGAAGGATATTAATTTTTTTGAGATATTGTAATGGTTTAAAAGTTTTTGGCTTGTTCTAGTATCCTCGCAAGCAATGATATCCACATTTTTTAATGTGTTTACAGCGCGAAAGGTTATGTCTTCTAAATTACCTATTGGTGTTGAAACAAAGTAAATCATATTTCTCCTTTATATAACGAGTTGCAAAAATTGCTAAAATTTAATTTGAGGGAAAGACTATTTTTTCTCTTTATATAGTTTTTGTATTGTGTAAATATAGTCGCCGTTCTTGTCATTCGTTATAAGTGTTGGAAGAACATTAACGCCTTCTTTTCCGCCTTTTACTGCTTCAATCAATATTAATATAGGATTTTTATTTTCAGCCGAAGAAGTAAAAAACATTTTTTTTGGTTCTAAATGATTTTCTTTTAGTTTGTATATTAATTCCGCAGATCTTTTTGCATCATATACAATATAAAATTTCCCACCGAATTTTAACAATTTATTTGAATGTTTTAACAATTCATCCAATGTTAAGCAAACTTCGTGTTTTGATATTGCTTCAACTTCATTTTCGCTAATAAGACTTTTATCAACAACCCTTTTATATGGTGGGTTTGACATAACAACATCAAACTCGCCACTCTTTACAAATTTTAAACATTCTTGTATAGG
>JAQVQJ010000024.1 GCA_028701635.1 Clostridia bacterium
GCTGAAAAAGTCGCAAAAGAGAGTGGAATTAGGAGCGTAGAAGTTTTTGTTAAAGGACCAGGAAATGGTCGTGAAGCAGCTATTCGTTCACTCCAAAATATGGAATTGGCAGTAACACTTATTAAAGATGTTACACCTATTGCACATAATGGATGCCGTCCACCAAAAATTAGAAGAGTTTAAGGAGTAAAAAATGGCAAGAGTTATTGAACCTGATTGTAGACAATGTAGAAGAGAAGGATGTAAGCTCTTTTTGAAAGGCGAAAGATGTACAAGTAAAAAATGTGCAATTGAGAGAAGACCTTCACTTCCTGGACAACATGGAAGCGCAAGAAAAAGAGTTACTGGTTATGGCACTCAGCTTCGTGAAAAACAAAAAGTTAAAAGAGCTTATGGATTGTTAGAAAAACAGTTTAGAAATTATTATGAAAAAGCAGATAGAATGAAGGGATCTACTGGAGAAGTTATGCTTTCATTAATTGAGAGAAGACTTGATAATGTAGTTTATCGTATGGGAATTGGAGCAAGTAGACCAGAATCTAGACAAATAGTAAACCACGGACATATTGTTGTTAATGGTAAATTACTTGATATTCCATCATATATTGTAAAAGTTGGAGATGTTATTGCTATTAAAGAAAACAAACGCGAACTTGAAATGTTTAAAGATTTAAAGGGAATGAATATCATAATGCCAAAATGGCTTGAATTTAATTCCGAAAAACTCGAAGGAAAAGTTTTATCACTTCCAAAGAGAGAAGATATAGATCTAAATATTAAAGAACATCTCATCGTTGAGTTGTATTCAAGATAGTAAAAATATAAGGGAGATAAAAATATGATAATGGAAATTGAAAAACCAAAAATTGTTTGTGAGGAAACTGATAGCGGATATTTTGCTAGATTTATAGTTGACCCTCTTGAAAAAGGATTTGGAAATACATTAGGAAATGCTTTGAGAAGAACACTTCTTTCATCACTTCCAGGTGCAGCTCCAATAGGCATTAGAATTCCAGGAGTGTTGCATGAATTTTCAACAATCCCAGGAGTATTTGAAGATGTTGTTGATATTGTTCTTAATATCAAAGGATTAGCTGTTAAGGTTAACAATCAAGACAGAGATTATAGAACAACATTAAGAATAAAGACAAAAAAAGGTGGAGAAATCACTGCAAAAGATTTTGAAACAAATGGCGAAGTTGAGATTTTAAATCCAGATATTCATATTTGTAGCGTTGAAGAAGGATACCCTTTAGAATTAGAAGTATTAATTGGCAAGGGTAGAGGATACGTTCCAAATGTAAGAAATAAGGAATTAATTGAAAATTTAGATTTTATTGCAATAGATTCTTTGTATTCACCTGTTAAAAAAGTTAACTACTCAGTTGAACCTACTCGTGTTGGACAGAGTATTGACTTTGATAAATTAATACTAGAAGTTGAAACAGATGGAACAATATCTGCAAGAGATATAGTAAGTTTATCAGGAAAGATTTTACAAGATCATATTTCAATGTTTGTTGATTTGTGTGAAGCAATGAGTAAAATGAACATTTTAGTTTCTTCAGAGCAAGATAATAAAGCGAAAGTACTTGATATGACAATCGAAGAGATGGAATTATCAGTTCGCTCATATAATTGCTTAAAGAGAGCTGGAATTAATAATATTCAAGATTTAATTCAAAAAACAAAAGATGATATGCTTAAAGTTAGAAACCTTGGAATGAAATCTATTAATGAAGTTTCTGAAAAACTTAGAGAATACGGATTGAATTTTATGGAATCAGAAGAATAAAGGAGATAAGAAATGTTAAATAAAAAATTGGGAAGACCAACTAAAGAAAGAATAGCAATAATTCGCAATCAAGTTTCAAATCTTCTTTGGAATGAAAAACTTGACACAACTTTTGATCGTGCGAAAGCAACACGTTCTATGGCAGAAAAGATTTTAACTTTAGCGATTGATTCATATGAAGATACTGTTAAAGTAACGAAAACTATCAAAGATGATAAAGGTGTAGAAACACAAAAAGAATTCATCAATGATGGAGTGAAAAAATTAGCTGCTAGAAAAAGAATGATGAGTTTTTTATATGATTTACAAGAACAGAAAGGCGAAAAAGAAAGCAAAGCAAACTTTAAAGCAAGAACAGCAGATGTTAAACATCCTTTAATTGAAAAGATTTTTAATATTTATGCACCTAGATATGCGGAAAGAGCTAAAAACTTAGGAAACCGTGGCGGATACACAAGAATAATCAAACTTGGAACAAGACGTGGAGACAATGCTGAGACAGCAAAAATAGAGTTAGTATAAAACTTTATTAAATTCAGTTATGCTTCGTTTACTGTGGAGCGAGACAAGACAGTCATTTACGTTTGTGTAAGCTCCTGTCGCGAGAACATGTCGAGCCTTGCCTAACAGAATTTAATAAAATTTTAGTTTAACAAAAAACAGGTAAACACCTGTTTTTTTTATTACGAAAATTACATTTGTATAGAGGCTAAGTCAATTCTTAATCCCATATCATCTACGAGAGATTTTAACCGATAATTAATCTTTGATTCGAAATTACTATTTCTAGAGGCATAAGATTCTGTGTACTCATCTTCGAAATCAATCATCTGGACTTCTTTTGTTTTAGGATTTACTAATATATTTTTTAAACCAATATCAAATTGATAAATAGAATTTTGAAGAAGTTCATTTACAGATTCTTTTAAATTAGTTATAATTTGATTGATATCTTTTCTATTTATAGATTTTTCATATTCGTTTAAGTATTTCTCCAAATTTAACATATTTTTATGATATTTCAATATATAACCTACGCAAAAATCATCAACAAAAACCAACCCTACTGGCAACTTGGTTAGGTTTATGTTTTTTTGTTTATCAATTATATTCTTTACATTTTCCACTATACTATTTGGATATGTTTGTTTGAGAATTCTTATATTAGGATTAACAAGAACAGAATTGCAATTATTACCAAATTGAAAATATCTAAAAAAGACTTGATAATTAAGTTTAAACAAATAATTATCTGTTAACTTTATAACTTTTCCGTAAGACCCTCTACCTATTTTTTCATAGTTATTAACTATACGGCAGAGTTGTTCGCTTGTTAATCTTAACTCTCTCATAAAAATATTGTAATATAGAATTATGGAGTTGTCAATATTGAATTTTAGGTTAACTTTTCTATTAATTGTTTTAGAAGAAGTCTATGCTTTTCTTCATCGGCGAGAATAGCAGATAACAATTCTTTTATTTGTTGATTGTCTATTTTTGAAATAGCGATTTTATAATCTATTACAGTTTTTTCTTTAAGCTCTAAATTTAGTGCCAAAACCTGTCTAGTTTCCTTTATGTAGTCAATTTGTCTGCCCCCTAGCCATTTCCCCTCAGAATTGCAATATTTAGGGTCGCTAGAGGTCATTTGAATCGCATTTGCAAGAAGTTCTTGATGTTTTAAATCATCAAAAGATATTGCTCTTAATAGTTGAGAAAGATCTTCATTAAATCTATCTAAAATATAAGAGTGATAACGAAACTGTAGAAAAACAGCAGTTTCGCCCTCACTGCCAGAATATAGATTTTGTAAAATACCAGAATAGTAAGAGTTTTTGCAATAATCCCGAACTTTTGGATATTCTTTTTTAACTAAATTTTCTATAATAACCTCGTATTATAGAAATATATATGTTTTGAAATCTTTTTGAGTTAATTTTTTAATTCAATTTCTGCTAATTTTAAAGATTCTTTAATAACTTTATCCATATCAAAGTATTTATACATACCTAATCTTCCGCCAAAAATTACTTTGGGTTCATTTTTTGCTAAATCTAAATATTTTTTAAAGAGTTCATCATTCTTTTCGTTATTAATAGGGTAATAAGGCTCCATTTTATCTTCCCATTCAATAGGGTATTCTTTAGATATAACGGTTTTTGGTTGCTTGCCGAACTCAAAATGTTTATGTTCAATGATTCTCGTATAAGGTACTTCTTTTTCTGTGTAATTTACCACAGCGCTTCCTTGGTAGTTTTCAATGTCTAAAATTGAATTTTCAAATTTTACAGTTCTATATTCTAAATGCCCAAATTTAAAATCAAAATATTCATCAATCATTCCAGTGTATATGATTTTTTTAAAACTATGTTGGGTTTTTCTAATAAAATCTTTATATTCAGTATTTAATAGCACATCATTATTTTTTAACATTATTTCTATAATTTGATTATATCCGCCTATTGGAATCCCTTGATATCTATCATTAAAATAATTGTTATCAAACGTAAATCTTAATGGTAACCTTTTTATTATAAATGCAGGAAGTTCTTTACAATCTCGTCCCCATTGTTTTTCTGTATAGCCCTTAATTAATTTTGTATAAACATCAGTTCCTACTAAGCTTAATGCTTGTTCTTCTAAATTTTTTGGCTCCTGTATATTTAAGTTTTTAATTTGCTTAGCGATGATATTTTGTGCTTCCGCAGGTGTTTTTATATTCCACATTTTTGAAAAAGTGTTCATATTAAATGGAAGGTTATATAATTCGTCTTTATATATAGCAATAGGGGAGTTTATGTAGTTATTAAACTTTGCAAACTTATTTACATATTCCCAAACTTGTTCATCTGAAGTATGAAAAATATGAGCCCCATATTTATGAACATTTATCCCTTCAATATTCTCACAAAAAACATTTCCACCTATGTGTGAGCGTTTATCGATAACAAGACATTTTTTTCCGCTTTGTGTTGTTTCATAAGCAAAAGTGGCACCAAATAGTCCCGCCCCAACGATTAGATAATCATAGTTCATTTTTATCTCCTATACGTTAGTATTTTTAATTTTAATTCTTTGAAGTTTTTTCATCTTTATTGATTTATCTTGACTTAACCAAGTTAAATAAATTCCGCATAATCTTTCAGCTAAGAAGCCACTAACTCGATAGGCTTGTGGGGAGTAATCCTTGCAGTCGTATGCTTCTTCATGTTTTTTTAAGATATGAAACAACCATTCGCAATATTTATTAAAAATATCTTTTCTCATGATAAACATATTACAAAAATATGCAAATGGAGAACGCATATATTTTCTAGCAGCCGAGTACATTTCTGGATAGTCAGTTTTTATTACATTTAGGCAAAAATTTAAATCTTTTATGTAATGGAATTTTGCTGTTTTGTAGTGGTAATAATTATTTACACAAAATGTTTTTTGAGGTGTTATAACATCATATTTATGTACTAAATCTTTGATTGATTCCGTGTCAAGTTTAAATTTTTTAATATCGTTTTCATTAATTTCTTCCATTTTTAAATCAAAAAAAGGTTTTCTAAAGAAAAGTCGGTCAGCAAAAGATAAATATCTTCTATAATGAAAAAAGCCGTAATATTCTGCGTCAATATTTTTCCATGCCCAATATTGAGCCGTCAGTTCGCAATATCTTTTATTTTTACCAGAAATATTTTCTCCATCATTGTCATGCAGAACATTGGTTAATCTAATTTTTGCTAAACTGGTTCCTACTTGTATAGGAGAAATAATTTCATCTTGTAATGTTTTACAAGGTTTATGGCAAGAAATTAAAATTGAAACATCTTTTTTTATCAAATTACACCTCTAATAAATTTATATATTTAGTCAAGTTTTTTGCGATTAATCAATTCTGTATATTTTTCAAAAGCCTTTTCAACAGATTTTTCCCAAGAAAGATATAAATCGCGATAAGCCCCCTCTGCCACTTTATCATGGTAGTCTTTATTGTTCAAAACTTCAATGATTTTGTCTGCAAAGACATTTACATCGTTTTCAACTATAAATCCATTGATTTCATTCGTAACCGTTCCTGTAGTAGCCGCTCCTTCTAAAAATATAGTAGGAGTTTTTTGGCTAGCAGCTTCTATTTGTACGAGAGAACTTGCATCATATAGTGAAGGAAAAAGAAACAAATAAGCTCGAGAATATATTGCTTTTATAAGTTCTCTATTGAAAACTTTTCCGCAAAGAAAAACCATATCAGAAAGTTTTAATTTTTTAATTTTCTCTTTAAGTTTATCTTCATCTTGTCCAGTACCAACGAAAAGCATTTTAAAATTATAGCCTCTATCTTTTACGATTTTCAAAGCTTCGATTATAAAGAAAATATTTTTTATTTCAGTTATTCTTCCAACGAATAGCAGAACGGTATCATTTTCTTTTAGATTGTATTTTTGATTTACTAATAAATCGGACTTTTCTCGATCTTCTATCAACTTAAAATCCGTTCCATTATTGAGTACTAGCGGTTCTTTTTTATATCCATAGGACTTGAATATCTTAGCGATTTCGCCATTTACGGCGAAACTTTCATCACATGCATTAAAAACTTTCATGATGTTTTTTAACAAATTATTCGTTATAAGTTTGCTTTTAGTTGCTTTATAAAAATCTTGTTTAAATTGACTATGCATGGTTGCGATGCAAGGGATTTTGTGTTTTTTTGCATATTTTACCGCAATTTTTCCCAATGAAAAAGGGGAATGAATGTGAACGATATCTAGATTTGATTTTTCTAATTCATCTTTAAATTGTTTATCTAAATTTGGTAAAGGTAAATCATAGTCTAAAAATAATACCTTTAATCTTCTACATCTTACAACTTTATATGGGAGACTTTTATCATTAAATGTTTTTGCTTTCCTTGGTAAAGGAGTAAAAACAGTTACATTAGAGTATTTTGAAAGTATTCTTGCATAGTTATCAACAACTTGTATCACTCCATCTATCATAGGATAAAATGTGTCAATGAAAAGCCCTATGTTTAGTTTTTTATCCATTGTATACCTCGTTACAAAATACATTATATCAAAGATTAATTCTTTCTCAAAATAATTGGCTGATATTTAAATGTTTTATAAAAGAAAATTTTTATGTTATTATTCTTTGTGAGGAATCTATATGGATAAATATGTTTTAATTACAGGGGCAACGGGGGGATTAGGAAGGGCATATGTTGAAGAATGTGCTAGAAGAAAACATAATCTAATCTTAACATCACGAAGTGAGCAAAAATTACAAGAATTAAAAGAATATATTGGCAAAACATATAAGGACATTGTTATTTTAACAAAAACTTGTGATTTAGCTGTTGAAAGTTCGAGAAATGAATTAATTGATTTTATAAAAGAAAATAAATTAGATATTGAAAGATTAATTCTTAATGCGGGGCATATTACACAAAATTGTTTTAAGGAAATAAAACAATCCGATTATCTTGCAACGATAAGGGTTAACTGTGAGGGAGATGTAGACCTTTTTAATAAGATTTTAAAATTAAAGAAGCAAGGAAATAGATTTTATACTATTGTAGTGTCTAGTTTTGCTTCATTTAATCCTATGCCATATATGGCTATCTATTCTGCTTCAAAAGCATTTATTACGAGTTTCTTTTTAGCTATTCGAGAAGAGTTAAAAGATGAGAATGTTTTTATTACAGTGGTTTGCCCTAGTGGAATGGCTACAACCCAAGAAATGAAAAATGCGATAAAAGTTCAAGGAATTGGTGGTAAGATAACAGAAAATTCAGTTGATAACATAGCTAAAATCTCTATAGATAAAAACTTGAAAAACAAGCCATTAATTGTAGTTGGATTTGTTAATAAATTACTACATTTTCTAGGAGCTTTTGTCCCTCAAACAGTTAAGGCAAAAATGATTGGGAAAAGATGGAAAAAAGCTCAAGAAAAATTAAAAAATATAACCCGAATAAGTTATTGATTAATAATTGTTGGAAAGTTTGTATTTGCTACTAAATTAATAAAAGAAGGTTAAATATATGATAGAAGTAAAAAAGGTAGAAACAAAAAAAGATAGGAAAAATTTTATTGATTTTCCAACTGAATTGTATAAAAATGAAAAAAATTATGTTCACCCTTTGCGCTTTGATGAAATGAGCCTTTTAACTGACAAAAATCCCAATATTCCAGATGTTGATTTTGAAGCATTTTTAGCTTATAAAGATGGTAAAGTTGCGGGTAGAATATTGGCAATGGAACATAATTTAGCAAATAAAAAATTTAATCAAAAATATGCAAGATTTACTCGTTTTGATGTAATAAACGATGTCGAAGTAGCGAAAGCATTGTTTAATGTAACCGAAAAATGGGCAAAGGAAAGAGGACTTGAATATATACAAGGGCCCTTAGGTTTTAATGACTTAGATAAAGAGGGTTTATTAGTTGAAGGATTTGAGTATCCTAATACTTTTGAAGGAACATATAACTTCTCATATTATGATGAGCTTGTTAAAAAATGTGGGTATGAAAAAGAAGTTGATTGGCTTGAATACAGAATTTATCCAGCAAAAAAAATAGATGAAAGGGTAGCCCGCATTGCAGATATGGTTGAAAAGAGATATGGATTTCATGTACTTAAAATAAAGTCAAAAAGAAAGTTTTTTAAAGAATATAAGGAACAAATATTTGAATGTATAGATGATTCATATTCCAAATTATTAGGGACTGTTCCTTTTAATGATAAACTCAAAGAGAGCATTTTAGGAATGTTTAAATTGTTTTTAAATTTAAAGTTTTTTGTAACGGTTGTAGATAAAGAAAAAAATGTTATTGGATTTGGCATCGCATTACCTTCACTTACCGCGATTTCTAAAAGTAAAGGCAGACTAACTCCGTTGGGAATTTTAAGGATTTTAAAAGCTACCATTAAGCCAAAAACACTAGATTTTGCTTTGATAGGGGTAAAACAAGAGTATCAAAATAAAGGCGTAAACGCTTTTATAATGAGAGATTTAATGAAACTTATGATTGACAATAATTTTGAATATTTTGAAACAAATCACACACTAGAAACTAACATCAAAATGTTACAACAATGGAAAATGTTTGATTATATACAGCATAAGAGAGATAGACTATACATAAAAAAACTAGATTAGAAATTTTATATTTGACTTCGTTTACTGTAAAACGAGCCAAGACAGTCATTTACTATGATGTAAACTCCTGCCTTGGCTCATTTTCCGAGCCTTGTCAAATAAAAAATTTCTAATCTAGTAATTAGGTTTAAGCCAAATGCATCGAGCCTCGCTATGTTCTAACTTTTAATTTTTTCTGTCATTCTGAGCGAAGCGAGGAATCTTAGGCTTCGAAGTCTAGATTGCCACGTCGCTTTGCTCCTCGCAATGACAAATGAAAATTATTTTGTTATTTTATCCAACTTGGAGAAACTTCCAAATGTTTATTATTTAAATATTTTAGTTCTTCGTTTGTGAAATTGAAAACAAGTTTATAGGCAGTTAATTTCTGTGTTTTTGACTTGAATTTTTTGTTATCATCATAGTTTCCATATTTGCCATCACCAACTATAGGAAAATCAATTTTTGCAAGGTGTGCTCTTATTTGATGTGTCTTTCCATTTTTTATCTTAACTATGAATACTGATGTTCCGCCAGAAGAACGAGAAAGAACAGATATTTCGGTTACAATCTTTTTGCTGTCTTTTCTAGGTTCATCAAAGATTCTAACTTCGCTTTTTTCATCATCTTTTAATAGATAGCCAACAGCTTTAAGATTTTCCCATTTTGGATTACCAACTACTTCTGCTAGATAATATTTTTCAATCTCGCCATCTTTCATTGCTTGTTTTAATTTATCAAAGAACTTTCTTGTTCTACCAAATATTACAAGCCCATCTGTATTTCTATCAAGCCTATTTAAAGGATAGACTTTTCCTTTTGAAATATTTTTATTTAATAAAGTTTCAATAGTTGTTTTATCATCTGGAGAACAGACCTCAATTCCTTTTTGCTTATTAACAATAATTATATTATCATCTTCAAAAAGAATATTAAAAAATTTACTTTGGTCATCTATAGTTTTTTCTTTGTAATCATCTGGAACAAAAAGAGTGATTTTATCACCAAAATTAACCCCAATATTAGAATTTATTTTTTGATCATTTACTCTAATGTCTTTTTTTCTTATAAGTTTGTTTGCTAGTGCATAGCTTAACCCTTCAACTTGGGTCGATACTACGTTTAAAATCTTGTCGGGGCAGTTACACGTTATTTCTATCTTTATCATAATCATTATAATACTTTATTTAAGTCTAAAATCAAAATAAAAGGCGGTCTTTTATTTGACTATTAGATGATTTAAAGTGTATCATATTATGTGAGGTAAATATGAGCTTATTTGGAACTATTGTTTATGGAGTAAAAACTCCAATTATTAAAAATGGAGATGACCTAGTCGAGATTGTGACTTCAAGCGTTTTAAATGCTTGTAATGAGAATAATGTTGAATTACAGGATAAAGATGTGGTCGCTGTAAAAGAAGCAGTCGTGGGGATTTCACAAGGTAATTTTGCCACGGTGGAACAAATTACAAAAGATGTAGAAAGTAAATTTAAAGGAAAGACAGTTGGGTTAATTTTCCCTATTTTTAGTAGAAATCGTTTTTCCTTAATACTTTCAGCAATAGCAAAGGGTGTAAAAAAACTTGTTATAATGTTATCTTATCCATCGGACGAGGTTGGTAACTCTTTAATGGAAGACAAAAAATTCTTGGATAGTGGGGTAAATCCTTATGGCGAGGCATTAACCGAAAGTCAATATCGAAAAGTCTTTGGTGAAACAAAACATATTTTTACAGGTGTTGATTATGTTGAATTGTATAAATCTATCGCAGGAAGTAACACTGAAATTATTTTTTCCAACAAACCAGAAGAAATTTTAAAATATACTAAATATGTTATAAATGCGGATATTCATACTCGTAAACAAACCAAAACTTTTCTATTAAAAGCAGGCGCAGAAAAGGTTGTTTCGCTTGATGAGATATTGAATAAGAGTGTTGATGGCAGCGGATTTAATCCAGATTATGGGATTTTAGGAAGCAATCTGGTAAAAGATGATACTTTAAAACTTTTTCCACGAGATGCAGACAAATTAGTTGAAAAACTCCAAAAGAAATTTATGGAATTAACAGGAAAGAAAATCGAATGTATGATTTATGGAGATGGCGCATTTAAAGACCCGGTTGGGAAGATTTGGGAACTAGCTGATCCTGTTGTTAGTCCGGGTTATACAAGTGGATTAATTGGTGTACCTAATGAATTAAAATTAAAATACATTTCTGAAAATATATTAGCAAATTTGAGGGGAGAAGAACTCAACAAAGCTATGAAAAAGTTAATTAAAGAAAAATCCAAAGATTTAAAAAATCAAAAGACTTCACTTGGTACAACTCCTCGCCAAATTACAGATTTAATTGGAAGTTTATGCGATTTAACAACTGGAAGTGGAGATAAGGGTACTCCTGTGGTTCTTGTCCAAAACTATTTCAAAAACTACGCAGACTAAAAATTTTAGCATTTGACTGCGTTTACTGTGGACCGAGTTAAGACAGTCATTTACTAAAAAGTAAACTCCTGCCTTAACTCAGTCGCCGAGCCTTGTCAAATACTAAAATTTTTAGCCTGTAAAATGATTAGATTTCGAGCCAATCCTCAAAATGCGCCGAGCCTCGCCTATTTTATTTATGTTTATATATATTTTATACAAGAAAGACAGTCATTACGACTGCTATCTTATTTTTTTTATCTTCTTGTGTCATTTCGACTGGAGCAAAGCGGAATGGAGAAATCTCGTCTTTAATCTGTATTATGAGCGAAGCGAGGAATCTTTTCAGCTTAACAGATTCCTCGGTCACTTCGTTTCCCTCAGAATGACAATAGTATGAGTTTCTCCACTCGGTCGAGAGGATGACAAAAGAGTTGTTAAAAATTGGCATTAAAAATAGAAAGCAAGGCTTTGCAATCTGGATTTTACTCATCGGTGAAATCTAACCACGGACTATCCCGTGGTTTCTTTTAAACAAAACTTAAAGAAATATCTTCGAGTTTTAAATTTTTTTTAAATAAGCTTTGTTTTTGAGCTTATTTTATTGTTCTTTTTCTATTGAGTAAGATGGACCCCAATCATTGATTTCGTTAACAAATTTTTGGGCTTTATTTAAATCTAAAGTATTTATATTATCGTTGCGTAATTTTCCTTCTGCATCAATCCAAACGTTAGTACGGAAAGGCTGTGCTTTATTTATTTTATCTAATTCACATTTTACATTTTCAGGAGATAATCCACCGGCATATCCCTGTAAAAGTTTTCCTGCAAAAGTAGAATCATATTCATTTGAAAGCTTCCCAAAGCCGAATGATTTGTCATAAAGTACATCAAACCATTGTGTTTTTGAATATAATGCTTTTATAAACTT
>JAQVQJ010000025.1 GCA_028701635.1 Clostridia bacterium
AGGAAACAGTTATTTCATCTTCGGGAAAAGTTGTATCAAGAGATGATATAAATAAAAATCCAAAGTTAAAAACAGGAGATATAGAAATTGAGGCTGATAGTATTGAGATTTTAGGACAATGTATGGAAATTCCTCCATTTGAAATAATGGAAAGTAAAGGGGTTAATGAAGAATTAAGATTAAAATATCGCTACTTGGATTTGCGTAATCCTTTAATGCAACAAAACTTGCTATTAAGAAGTAAAGTGATTGCTAGTTTGAGAAAGTATATGACAGATTTAGGATTTAATGAAATTACAACTCCTATATTAACTGTTTCAAGTCCAGAAGGTGCAAGAGATTATCTTGTTCCAAGTAGAATACACCAAGGAAAATTCTATGCCTTACCACAAGCTCCACAGCAATTTAAACAATTATTAATGCTTAGCGGCATGGATAAATATTTCCAAATAGCACCATGTTTTAGAGATGAAGATGCGCGTGCAGATCGTTGTCCAGGAGAGTTTTATCAATTAGATATGGAAATGAGTTTTGCGACGCAAGAAGATGTTTTTGCTGTCATGGAAGATGTTTTACCAAAGATTTTTAATGAGTATGGTAAATGCAAAAGTGATCAAGCTCCTTTTGTAAGAATATCTTATAAAGAAGCAATTGAAAAATATGGTTCAGATAAGCCAGATTTAAGAAATCCAATATTAATAACTAATTTAACTGAACTATTTAAAGAGTCAGATTGTCAGATTTTCAAAGGAAAGTCAGTTAAGGCTATTGCTGTTGAAGCTAATGAACAACCTAGAAAATTTTATGATACTTTAACAGATTTTATGGTTGAAGCAGGAGCAAAGGGATTGGCTTGGATTAAAGTTGGAGAAGATAACTCTTTAACTGGACCTATTGTTAAATATTTAAGCGATAGCGAACAAAAAGAACTTGTAAAACAAACTGGCGCCAAAAATGGATATTCAATATTTATTCTTGCTGGAGACTATAAACTAACTGCAAGGTTAGCTGGATTTTTAAGAACAGAGTTGGGAAATAGATTAAACTTGATCCAAAAAGGAGTTTATAAATTCTGTTGGATTGTTGATTTCCCAATGTTTGAATATGACGAAGAAAATGACAAAATCGATTTCAGTCATAACCCATTTAGTATGCCACAAGGTGGGCTTGAAGCTTTAAAATCAAAAGACCCATTAGAGATACTTGCTTATCAATATGATATTGTCGTTAATGGTATCGAATTGAGCAGTGGAGCAGTTAGAAACCATGATATAGAAGTTATGGTTAAAGCTTTTGATATTGCGGGTTATAGTGAAGAAACAATTAAGGAAAAATTTAGCGCATTATACAATGCTTTTAAATATGGCGCTCCGCCACATGCTGGTATTGCACCGGGAGTTGACAGAATGATTATGTTGTTAACAGAGGAGAGTTCAATTAGAGAAGTTGTTGCTTTTCCAATGAACAAAAAAGCACAAGATTTAATGATGGGTGCTCCGGGAGAAGTTTCTGAGAAACAATTAAGAGAAGTTCATATTAAATTTAGATAAGAATTAAATTTAATTTAAAAATTAAATAAAAATTAATAATTTAATAAAAATAACAAAAAAATAGGCAAAAAAATCAAATTTATTGCTTATTTTTTTAATTTTAATTAATTTTTTTATTTTTTATAATAAATACATTAATTCTTAAACTATTCATTTTGCAAGATTAAGTCTTTGTTTTCATATATATAGATTATGAATAAGATTTGGTTGATGATGATGTTATCTGGCACGGCTGTTCTTTTAATAGTGAATCCCTCGGTTACTATTACAACATTAATGGACGCCTCGGCTAGTTCAGTAGAGCTTTGTATTTCGCTTTGCGCAATTTATGCTGTTTGGCTTGGATTATTGGAAATACTAGATAAAAGCGGATTAGCAGATAAGTTGGCGAAACTACTACGACCAGTTATAAGAAAGTTGTTTAAAGTAGCTGATGATAAGACACATAAGGACATTGCAGTTAATCTCTCTGCAAATATGCTAGGGTTAGGAAATGCTGCAACGCCTTATGGAATAAAAGCAATGAAAGGATTAGACGATGGTAGCGGAGTTGCTAATCAAGCTATGATTATGCTTATGGTTTTGAATGCAACTTCTATTCAACTTATACCAACAACTACAATTGGGTTAAGGGCGGCGGAGGGAAGTACTAGTCCAACAGATATAATTTTACCAACTTTAATTGCTACCTTTGTAACTTGTTTAACAGGAATAATTTTAGTAATTATTTGTGGAAAAATTTTTAGAAATAATAAAAAATTATTAAAAAAATAGGCAAAAAGGAGAAAAAAATGAATATTTTTATTATTTTTTCAATAATTTCTATATATTTTCTTTTTATTTTTAGAAAAATTCGTATTTTAATTTTTAGTTTATTAGGTGTTATTTTACTTATGTTTTTTGGGGTGGTTTAAATTGAGTATTTATATTGTACCTATTTTTATAATTTTTATTTTGTTATATGCAGGCTATAAAAAAATGAATACATATAATATTTTTGTCAATGGGGCAAAGGGTGCTATTGATTTAGTAATCTCTATTTTCCCTTACATTGTTGCAATTATGATAGCGGTCGCATTATTGAGGGTTAGTGGAATTACAGATTTATTAACTCAATGGCTTGCACCTGCTTTTAATTTTTTAGGCATTCCCACGGAAGTTACTGAGTTAGTTTTATTAAGGCCATTTACAGGCAGTGGAAGTTTTGCGTTATTGAGTGAAATTTATACGCAGTATGGAGTTGACTCTTATATCAGCAGGTGTGCTTCTGTTATTATGGGAAGTAGCGAAACTGTATTTTATGTCGCCACTGTTTATTTCTCGCAAACAAAAGTAAAGAGATTGTTATATGCAATTCCTTGTGCCTTAATTGCGTCGCTTGTGGCCGCAGTAATTTCTTGTTTACTTTGCAGGGTTATGTAGTTAAATATATTTATACTAAATACAAATATACTAAATTAATATAAAGTACTTGTATTATATCTTTATATATGTTATATTCTCTATGGCTTTATGAAAAGTCCTTGCTCTTTCAGTTGAAAGAGCCAAAGCAATTTGACCAAAAGGAGGTATAGATATGAATAAATATGAATTACTCTATATCATTTCATCAAGCGCAACCGATGAACAAAAGGAAACATTGATTAATAAAATCAATAAACTTATTGAATCGAAAGGTGGCGTTGTTGAAAGTGTAGATAAATGGGGAATGAAAAAACTTGCTTACCCAATTCAATTCAAAAATGAAGGATTTTATGTTCTTGTAAATTTAACAGTAAATCCTGAAAGCATTAAAGAAATGAATAATCTAATGAATATTACAGAATTCGTAGTTCGCCAATTATTTATTAGAAAATAATCAAAAAATACAAAAAAATTGTGTTTTTAATTAATTTTTATTAAAATTGATTAAAATAATTAAAAAAGAGTGATTACACTCAAAGGAGTTTAAAATGAATAAAGTGATATTAGTTGGAAATTTAACAAAAGATCCAGAATTAACAACAACCAATAACGGAATTGCAGTTTGTAGATTTACATTGGCAGTATCAAGAAGATTTATTGGAGCAAACGGCGAAAGAGAAGCTGATTTTTTAAATATTGTAGTTTGGAGAGCGCAAGCAGAAAACTGTAATAAATATTTAAAGAAAGGAAGCAAATGCGGAGTTGTTGGTTCTGTTCAATCTAGAAGCTATGAAGCACAAGATGGAACAAAAAAATATATAACTGAAATTGTAGCAGATGAAGTTGAGTTTTTATCAACAAAAAACAGCGGAGATAGTGCAACAGCAACAGCAACTACAACAGCGACTGCTAAGAAAACAGAAGAAGTTACAGAATTAAAACCTATCGATGACGATAGTTTACCATTTTAATAAAAGGAGATATTATGAGCGAAAAAGTAGAAGAAAAAGTTAGAAAATTTAGCAAAAGACCTGCTAAAAAGAAAGTTTGTATTTTCTGTCAAGTTAAAGAAGAAATTGACTATAAAGATATTAATAAGATTAGAAAATTTATTACAGAAAGAGGCAAAATACTTCCACGTAGACAAACAGGTGTTTGTTCTTATCATCAAAGAAAGCTTTCAGAAGCTATAAAAAGAGCAAGAACAATGGCTCTATTACCATTTTTAGCAGACTAAATTATTAATTAATAAACAAATTAAAAATACACAAAATAAAAGTGTATTTTTTTTATTTATATTAAATTATTTTATTATCTTTTAAAATTAATATTTAATTTTTAATTAAAGCCTATTTAATTTGACTGATTTTAACAATTACTTTATAATTATTATAATTAATTTTACTAATTATGGAAAAAATATCTTTAAGATACGAGAGGGATAAATGAATAAAATTTGGAAGGTTGTTATAATTGTACTTGCATCGGTACTGGGTGCAGTTGGAGTTATATTCCTTGGAATATACCTATCAGGAGATTTTGAAGAGAATCTTATTTATCCACAAGATATTTATTTTGCAAATGTTGATACGTTAAGTAAAAGATTTAATGACCCTTATTATGAATACGAGAATTTCCAATTATTAATATCAAGTGCCACCGAAGAATTTAACCAAGATGAAGTTGTTTTATCTTTCCCTACAAATCAAACTAATAGCGTCGTAAAGTATTTAAAAGAAGTCCAGTTGAGTGATGTTCTCGTAGGAGATAGCATTTCTTTTTATTATGCTTACGATAATGAAGGAAATGTTTTAAGGTTTGCATCATGTACGCAAGCTCAGGCTACATACATAACAAACAGTATCGTTATAGTGCCCATAAAAGTTACTATCGACGAGGCTTTTGATGTTTTAGTTTGTTTAGCACCAAATGATTTAAATGGCGAAGTAGAAGTTTTAGATGGAGAGATAGAGACAGAACTCTATAATATTGGTGGATATTCTCAAATTATAGCTCGTTCCGCGAATTTGAACATTTCCAGTGTTTCCTCTTATGTTTATATTGATGTTCCAGTAGAAGATTTTGAAATTATTGGAATTACTGGGGAAAATATATCAGAAACAAATGTGCTAGGTTTAAATGAATATGAACTAAATTATGTAGTAGATGGCGAAGAAGAATATTATGAAGCAAGTACAGATAGTTTATTTTCAGTTATTTTTGACCTAATGCCTGCACGAGCAATTTATAAGTATGGAAAAAATGGAGATGTTGGCGCAGTAGAGTACAAAAAAGTAATATTTAACATTAATACAGACGAAAGTTTTATAACATTTGCCGATGAAAGTGGAAATGAGATTGATGAACAGATTACTTATGCGGAAGAATTTACATATAATGCCGGAATAAATCTAATTGATTTATTTGGAGCGGATTTTGTGGTTTCGAATTTTATATTGTCAGTGAGCGACTGGGCTAGCGAATATAGTGAAATAATTAATTCAGTTTATATAGATAATGGAGTTGTATTTGTCAATATAAAGAATAATGAAGTTAATGAAAATTTTCAAATAGAAATTATAGCTGAGCCATTAGATGATGAATTAGAAACATTAACTAAAACAATTTATGGCTATGATAAAAGTTTAAAATATTATGATAATAATTTTAATGGAATTGTAACTAAAACGACTACGCTGGGTGTTATTTTTAAAGCAAGGAGCAACGATGGATTATCACAAGTACACGCTGGAATATTTAAAAATTCAATTTTAGAAAATGAAGCTTTGGGATTAGCTGGCAGTTCTCTAACTAATCTTTTTACTTTAATGAATAATCAGGACTATGGAATTTCAAAGACTACAACTATTAATCTTAGAGAAATAGCGATAGATGGATTTGAGGTGACAGATAGTTATGAAGGAGTAGGTAACGAGCTCGATTTAACTGTAAACTATTCTGCAATCATTTTCGCAAACAATCCAGATTCTAATCATTCTTTAGGAATTGAAGTTGCATCAAGTAGTTATGCTCAAAGCAGAATTAGAAATATTCTTTTATCTATTCAATTTGAAATAGGAACAGAGTGGTTCGATGCAACACAAATAAATGATATTGATGATCAAATTATTTATGGATTATTTAACCTTGATGCTAATAATTTAGTCCTTACAGGCGAAGATTTAAAAATTGAAGAGGAAAATCCTTTATATAATTTCTATTTCTATCGCCCACAAAGTTCTTCTAATATGAGTTATTGGGAAGTTATGGCAACCGGAAGAGCAGATGAAGATAGTTTACAAGAATACGGCATTACGGCTATTAGAATATCTTTATATTACTTAAATCCAGAAACAGGATTAGTTTTAGATAATTCAGACTATGGTCCTTACAATATTAATACTGTAGTAAATCCAACACAAGAAACAATACTTGATTGGAACCACGATGATGATTTATTAACCAATGAAGAAATCGGGGCTGGAAGTTATAATGAAAGAGTTTTAATTGGGCAAGACATTATATCCTTGGAAAATATTGCATCAATATCTAATCTTGATTTAAGCCCTACTTACACAACAATAAGATACTTTATATATCATGTTTATGATGGAGTAGATATTTTACCTAATTTAGATACTATTTTCAATGTAACGAGATATTATGGACAAATAAATGGTGTTAGTGGAGAAGACATTGCTGTTTACGAAATAGATTCTATGGCAGATTCATTGATTTGTAATGGTCTTGGCGATTATCTTAATTTGCAATTTAGATTAACATTTGCAGTAGTTGAAAATGATATTTATGGTTCGCCAGTTACGTACAATATTGGTGGAAATGATGTTTATAGCATAGTAAGTAGTCCACTAGGAGAAACAGGCGAAACAGTTTTATTTGCTCCGATTAGTATTGAAAAATCATTGGGAGAGCAAGATATTTCTATTGTTTATGATGATACAATTACAATTTCTCCATATAACTTAGCCAATGAAAAGTTTGGAGAAGATTACTTTTTGCAAGGAACCCAAAGAGGATTCTATTACTACATAGCAGTAACAGATGCTGATTTGTTTGAAAAGTTGGTTTTAGAAGAAGCTATAGTTTTAAGTGCAAGATATATAAACGACGCAACCGCATGTAACGATATTTATTTGTATTATGAAACAACCGTAGGGGGAGAAACTTATTCTCATTATGTTGAGTTGGCAGATGTTTTATCGACAATAATTGAAAATAAGAGTGCATTTGATACTGCTGAAATAATATCTGTTGATATAAACAATGGATTAACTACTTATGGCATACCACTTTCAATAAAGGATATAACATTTGATGAAGGCGAAGATGAAAAAGAAGTTGTGATGGATTTGACTTATACCATTAATGCTAACAACATTCCAGATTCATATACAAATCCTAGAATTCTTTCAACTAATAATTTCTTTATATATTCTGGAAAAATTTTAAATATATCTTTTGGTGACGAAACAGGGTTAATAACTAATGGATTTGATAACTATATATATGTTGAAAAATCTGTTGATCAAAATGATTTTTCAACTTCAATATACAGATATTTAAAAGTAGAGAACAAATCCACTATATATTCATTTAGTTCAAGTTATATATTTATAAAAACTGGAACGTATAAGATTTTAGTTGATGATGTTTTATATATAGTCGAAGTTGCAGAAGATTATAGTGCAACTTGGTACAAGCCATGTACTGCCTCTATTATTGCTCCTGAGAGTGTTAATGGCAGTTCAACTTTTGGTAATGTTTTAACTTTTGCTAATGGCTCATATACTTTTATTGAAGCAGGTAAATACAATATTGTGGTAGATGATGGACTATCAACGGAATACTTTGTTGAAGTAATAAAAAATAGTAGTGGAAACTTAGTCGCTACATGGTATGAAACTGATGCAACAGAACCAGTAATAGATGCTACAAATGTTTACGAGAAAACAGCACTTTCAAATTTATATGATGAAGACAACTACGTTAGTGTTATTCTTGAAGATTTTGGTATAAATGATTTATATGCTATAAGCTCAAGTGATTCTACTGTAGCGCAAGTAGTTTACATCTCTTCAGATGATAAGTACTCTTTAAACTTTTTAAAATCAGGAACGGTAACCTTGACATTAACTCCTGTTTATGCAAATTCTGATTTTCAATTTGTTACTCTTAACTTTATTATTTTCTCAAATTATGATTTAGATGCCTTTTTCGGTTCAGATTTAGAGACTGACCCAGTAGATGTTGATCAAAGAATTATAGATTATGGTTCTCTGGAATATTCAGTAGTCGGCGAAAATAACGACACTGTTATTAACTTTTCAAGTTTAATTAAGATATTAGCTTCTGTTGAAGGAAGTTCGGTTGATGTAACCTTAAATAAATTCTTATTTAATGTTACATACGATGATAATGCTGGTTTAATTTATACTGCAGAGAATACAACGGGCAAAATTGAAATTGTGTATACAGAGTCCAAAATTACTGGAATAACAATTAGAAATGTTATTGCAACCAATGTAACACTTGTTGTTTCTGCAATTAGTCCAGAACTTGGAGCATACTTTGCATTTAATATTAATATTATTCCATTTAATAGAATCATTGGAACAATTAGCGATCAAGCAGGAGCAGAAAAGCCTGCTAATGCTGAACCTGATTCGGTTGGAGTTTTTGCACAAGCGAATATTGATGTTGTAGGATACCAATATCAACAATATTCATATTTATTAAATGGTTATGAAAACACAGCTTTCCCTTCAACTTTAAAATACTCGCTTTATTCAAATAAAGGACAGATAATTGAGGGAATTGGAGATTTTGATGTTCTTGGGGTTGAAGATGATTCATTAATTTGTACATTAGCGGATGAGGGAGTTTTAATATTTGAACAAGATGGAATCTTTGAACTTTTAATTAACATTGATTCAGTTTGGTTAAAATATAGGGTTGTAGTTACTAAAGTTAGAGAGTTGTATGTGCCAGTTTATTATAGAATAATTGAAGCCTCAATAACTCCTACTATGACTAATGTAACATTATCTAATGATTTGGGGCAACCTATAGTTATATTAACCTTTAATAATTCGATTTTAGAAGATATAAAATTCGCAGATGTAGTAGAATTGTCAAAATTTACTTTAATAATAAACTGGGCTGACTCATCAAATGATTATGATTTAAGTAAAACATATATATTCTATGTGTTGCCAAACATTCAAGTAGATGAAAATTCTTTTGAGAATGAAGAGTTAGTTGATGAAAACGGAATAATTAATCTAAATAATCAAAATAATCCTATAATGAATGGCGATGAAATTACTATTGATTTTGATGATACAGAAGAAGTTATAGTTATAAGCTTTGGTTTAACTGCTATTGAAATTAATTTTAATAGAATTAGTGCTGGCGAAAAATTTGATTTGGATTTGTTAAAGGTAAAGGTAGGAGAACTTTATACAACAGATTTCACAATAGACATTGCAAATGTAAAAAAATTAAGTGAAAAATCATTAATTATTTCTTATAATGGAGTTGATTTTGAAATTATCTATTATGCGGCGCCAAAAATTACATTGTCAAGTTCTGCAAACACGGTTGTATTTGACGGAGAAGATTATGTCGCACTATATGCAGCTCAAAACATTTCTAATCTTAGAGCGTGGTTCCTATATAATGGAAGTTCAAGCACCAGTATTGAAATAAGATTGGGAACATTAGCAGTGGTAAGTAATATAAAAAATTTACAAAATTTATATGCTTTAAATGGAACTGTAAATTTAACAGAAGACTCTGTCAGTTATACTGTTACAAAAAATAGTTATGGATTAATTCAAGCAACTATTATTGTTTCTTATGGAACTGGATTGAATAGAGAGTTTGTTGCGGTTAAAGCATTGATCTTCCCAATTGAATGGAACTATTTAGAGTATGAAAACTATTATAATTATAAGCCAACTAACATAGAATCAGTAGAAGATTTTGATGTACTTAGTGTTGAAGATTTTGATGTACTTAATGTAGAAGAGGATTCGTTAATTTGTACATTAGAAGAAGGAGTTTTAGCATTTAAACAAGTTGGAATTTTTAAACTTTCAATTAAGATTGAATCTGTTTGGTTAAAATACAAGGTGGTAGTTACAAAAGTTGGAGATACTTATATACCAGTTTACTATAACCTAATAGAAGCTTTTGATGTTCTTAATGTTGAAGATAATTCGTTAATTTGTACACTAACTGATGGAGTTTTAATATTCAAACAAGTTGGAACTTTTGAACTTTCAATTAATATTGAATCTGTTTGGTCAAAATATAAGGTGATAGTTACGAAAGTTGGAGAAGTTTATGTACCAGTTTATTATCTTGAAACAGACGAATTAAAAGACGTTGATATAGTAGGAATTATAGATGGAGATTATAGGCAAGAAATAGATAGCGGAGTAGAATATCAAGTTAGTACATCATTTATTTCTTCAAAAACAAGTGTAAGTGATAAATTTGAGTCGCTTGTAGGAAGCAATATAGTAAGTAATTTATATTTAATAACAGAAGATGGAGAAATTCAAAAAACAAGTGTACTAGATAGTGTATATTTAGGAATTGTAAATGGCGAATTGATGCTTGTTGTTCAACCTTTGGGAGAAAACAGAAGTTATAGATTAGAGTTTATTTATCAAACAATAGTTGAGGGTGTAACCGCTACCTACACATTTAATTACTATGTTGATATTAATCAAGCACAAGAAATTGTTGTTTACTATCCTTATGGACAATCGGGAGAAGAAGAGGGGATTGAAGACTTTATCAACTATCAAAATATTTATCATTCACAATTTACTAACGACACATATACCATAGATCTTAACTCAGCATTAGGCAATTTCAATGGCAAATATGTTGAATTATATAATCATATCGATGATGATGAAATACCTATCGATCAAGGAGATATAATACCAACTTATAATACATTGTCATTTGAGATTTATGCAGTTTATGATTATAGAGATAGTCCAAGGACACAAATAACCGCTAATTTAGGTAATTTTATTACTATAAATAATGGCATTGTTACATTAATAAATTCTACTAATAACATAGTTGGATACATTATTAAAGTTTCAACACCAAATGGCGCAGAGACTTATTATAAAATAATGACTGAGCCAAACACAAGCGCAAAGGTTGTTACAGCAGATGGGACAGTAGATATTTATGCTAATGGTTCGGTGCTTCAAGAGAATCTAACAACTGGAACAGAGATAACTGCAAATGATGTTATTATTATCAATGGACCAACACAAACGGTTACAGGATATAACATTTCAAAATCATTTGACTTAGCAAGTTTAATACTTGGAGGAACAACCTACTCAACGGACATTCAATTTGGATTAGTAGATGTAAATGGGAATGTTTTAAATGCAGATAACGGCATGATGTTTATAAATAATGGTTATGTTGTAGTAAAAACTTCTGCTAATGAGCAAAGAGCATATCTAGTTGTTTATACAGAAAAAGACGGAATTATTAGAAAAATAGAAATGGTTGCCGAAAGCGCTTATGAGATTGATTACACTCAACCAACAGATGCTTATGGAGATAGCAATATTAATATATCTACATGTCTTCAAATACTTAAAGATGAAATTCAAGTTTCTGATGGTTTAGAATTTGAATTGACATTTAATGACAACCAAAGTTATATAACCGATATTTCTGGTTCATCATTTAATGTTAAACCCCTAAAGACACAAAAAACATTTAATATAACCATAAAAGTTTGGGGAACAGGATTAGGACTTGATGGTCAAACTCCCGAAACAACTTGCGTAGAATCTATTAGTCTAGTCGTTCAACCAAATATAACGGTTATTGAAGACGCAAGTAGTTCCACTGAGGCAAATTTAACATTTACTGGAATTGATACAAATGCCTTGTTTGAAACAATTAGTTTAGGAACAGGCTATCGTTATGATGCTTCAGTTTCATGGAATGGCGGAACTGGGGAAACTATCAGTATTAATGGAGAAAGTATAGGATTTGAGATTTCCAGTTTAACGAATACTATTAGTTTAAATATAAGTGCGGTTGCGGCAACAAGAACAGCAATCATAACGGTTATAATTTATAATGGACCTTCGCTTGTGGAGGCGGTTGGTGATACTTTTACATCAACATATATCTTAACAATTA
>JAQVQJ010000152.1 GCA_028701635.1 Clostridia bacterium
TCTCAGCTCGTTATATTCTTCACTTTGTTTTGCTCGTTCGAATATAACTTCGCTTCGCATCTCAAAACTCACAAATGTTGATTGCTTCGCATCAACACTTGCAGTTTTTCCCTTCTCAGCTCGTTATATTCTTCACTTTGTTTTGCTCGTTCGAATATAACTTCGCTTCGCATCTCAAAACTCACAAATGTTGATTGCTTCGCATCAACACTTGCAGTTTTTCCCTTCTCAGCTCGTTATCAGGGGGTCCGGGGTTCGAGCCCCCGGCGATCCACCAAGTATTAAGTCTGTTTAATAAACAGATTTTTTAATTTTTTATATGAAGAATAAATAAATTACAAGATTTTTAAGTCTATAAAAAAGGTATCGTGAGAAAATTCTTTGATTTTAAGTTATAAATTGTTATTATATAAATTAGGAGATTGTATGAAGATTACACCTGTTAAGGGAACAAGTGACTATTTGCCACTAGAAACTGAATTGAGAGATTATCTACAAAGCGAGATTTTAAACGTTTATAAATCAAATGGCTTTATGCACATATCAACACCTATTTTAGAGGATATTGAGAATCTTAATAAAAGCGAAGGCGGGGATAACCTTAATCTTATCTTTAAGATTATGAAAAGAGGCGAAAAATTAGAAAAGGCATTGGTGAATAAAGAATTTGGTAATCTAGCAGATATTGGTTTGCGATACGACTTAACCTTGCCTTTAACAAGATATTACGCTAATAATAGAGAAAAATTGCCTAATCCATTTAAATGTATTCAAATTGATAGGGCTTTTCGTGCCGAAAACACACAAAAAGGCAGAATGAGAGAATTTGTTCAATGCGACATTGATATAATTGGCTCATCAAATGTTAATAGTGAAATTGAATTAATTAAAACAACAACAGATGCTCTTTTGAAAATAGGATTAGATAATTTTAAAGTTAGAATTAACAACCGAAAGGTTTTGAAAAAATTTATTGAAAATTTAGGCTTTAAAAGTGAAGAGCTTGACTCTGTTTGTATTACTTTTGATAAGTTAGATAAAATTGGGACAAATGGAATTAAAGAAGAATTAATTGCTAAAAATTTAGATGCAAAAGCGATAGATAAATTAGTTTATTCCTTAGAAAAAACTCTTTCACTTGAAGATATTGAAAAGACTTGTGGAAAAATGGAAGAGATTGACCAATTGAGATATATTATTGATTGCATTGATAAGTTATCAAAAGGAAAATACAAAATAGAATACGATATCTCATTAGTTAGGGGACAAGGCTATTACACAGGAGCAGTTTTTGAAATACAAAGTGAAAAATTTAGTGGGGCAATTGCAGGTGGCGGAAGGTATGATAATTTAATTGGAAAATTCTGCGGTACACCTATTCCGGCAGTTGGCTTTTCCATAGGTTTTGAAAGAATTTTTTCGATTTTATTAGAACAAAGCAATTATCAAGTCGTTGGAAATAAAAAAGTGGCTTTGTTCTATGAAAATGACTTTATAAGGTGCGTACAAATAGGAGATAAACTAAGAAAAGATTATGATGTTTCTATATTTGAAAAACCTAAGAAATTAGGAAAATTTTTAGATAAATTAGTAGATATAGGTTATTATGGATATTGTATTGCCGAAGAAAATGAAAACATTAAGGTATTGAAAAAAGAATAATCAACTATCATTCTGAGCGAAGCGAAGAATCCTTCGACTTCGAAGCAAAAGATTCTTTGTCATTTCACTTCTCAGAATGACATAATTATAGGAGATTTATGATAATCACTTCAACTAGTAATGAAAAGATAAAATATTTAAGAAAGATAATTAACGAAAAGGGTTATCTTTTGTTGGATAGTCCAAAATTAATCGAAGAAGCGATTAAATCTAACTATATTATTAAATATTTTATTGCAGAAGAAAATAAGAAGAAAAAATTTAAAGAGATATTTGATTATGTGAACAAATGTGAAAGTGAGATTATTGAAGTATCTGCAAAAGTATTTAAAACACTATCAAATACTATTTGGTCGCAAGGAATTATTGGTGTAACAGAAATCAAAGAGAGAGAATTTGCGCCTCCTGATAGCAATTATTTGGTTTTAGATGAAGTGCAAGACCCTGGAAATGTTGGTACACTTATTCGTTCGGCTCTAGGCTCTGGCTTTAAAGATGTTTATCTATTAAATTGCGCAAGTGTATCGAATGAAAAGGTTATTAGAAGTACAATGGGAGCGATTTTTAAAACAAGATTTTATGAACTTTCAAGAGAAGATTTTTTAGATAAATTTAAATCATTTAAAAATAAAAACTTATTAATTGCTGATATGAAAGGAATAAATATTTTTAAAACTAAAATCCAAACACCTTGTGGGGTTGTAATAGGAAATGAAGGGAATGGGGTTTCGAACGAGATTATAAGCCTTGCAAAAGAAACCATATCAATTCCTATAAGCGAAGAGATAGAAAGCTTAAATGCAGGAGTTGCAGGGAGCTTAATAATGTTAAAAATAGCAAATCAATAAATTAAAGGAGCTTAATATGAGTGGACACAGTAAATGGCATAATATTAAAAATGCAAAGGAAAAATCAGATGCACAGAAAGGTAAAATCTTCACTAAAATCGGTAGAGAACTTGCTGTTGCGATTAAGGCGGGAGGAACCGATCCTGATTCAAATAATAGATTAAAAGATGTTATGGTAAAAGCAAGGCAAGCGAATATGCCTAATGATGCAATTACTAGAAGCATAAAAAAGGCTAGCGGAGAATTAGGAACAATTAATTATGAAAATATTTCTTATGAAGGCTATGGGATTGGTGGAAGCGCTGTTATCGTTGAATGTTTAACAGACAATAAGAATAGGACAGTTGGAGAAGTTAGGCACGCTTTTGATAAGTTTGGAGGAGCACTTGGAGCGACGGGTTGTGTGCAGTTTATGTTTGATAGAAAAGGTATTTTAATAGTAGAGAAAAAAGATGG
>JAQVQJ010000153.1 GCA_028701635.1 Clostridia bacterium
TTTTGGGGTAGAGTTGACTCATGATCCGCACAGAATAGCAGCTGAGTCAACATGGACAGAAATAAGCAATGATTTGCAACGGTCAACAGTTACGGTCAGCGTTATTCCGTCAGAGGTTCAAAATCAGGTAATTGATAAAATAACTGCGGTAATTAAAGAAGTTTCGGCGGGAGATGGATATGAGCCAGGAGAAGGACAATTAATTCAATCTACTATAGATAAGGCAAAATGGGTGTATGTTCCTTTTGCCGAATTAAAGACAGGAAAGCACCCCTCTATGTTTAGGACAATTTATATTGCCGGTAAATTTAAAGAAGTTGAGTATGCAACAGATCAATTTTTAGTTGTTTCTATATTCACCTATTTTGGTTCTATTGCATTACCTGATAGTCAGGATAGAGAACGCGCTTGGAGATATGCGAGATGGAAATATGACATTGATACATCAGCTTTAGGCCCAATTAGTTATGATAAGAACCTACCTTATCCGGGCGAAACATCAGGATTTGCAGATGATTGTAAGTTAGGACCGGGGGCATTTAGTAGTGAAAATTTTTGCGCAAGCGTATTAGGGCATGAGAATGTTCATGGTATCCAGGGCTGGGAGAATAGATTATATAGTGGATTAGACTGGCTCGCCGGAAAAGTTCATTGGACCGAAGTAGAAGCATATAATTGGCAAATTAATACTTCAGATCAAATTGGCCTAAGTCAAAATGAGTTAAATGATATAATTGCCTGGAGAAATTATTACAATCGTCAAGGGCCCAAGCCCGAATAATATAGGAGAAATACAATGAAAAATAAATATATATATATTTTTATATTGATAGTGCTTTGCCTCTATTTAAGTTTTCAGATGTCAGGCGGAGCCATGGAAAACACAGCCATTGTTACAATAGATGGGAAGGACTATAGTTATACGCAAGCCGAAAATTTATTAATTTCCATGTTTAGATCGGGAGACAGGGATAAAGAAAAAAAAGCTAAGGATTTTTTGATGCACTCTCCTGCTGGCGAGCAATTTTTGTGGAATAAGAAGATTGCAGACGCTATGACGGAGGTATTCAAAAAAAATCCAGACATTTCTTCTTTTACAATAGACGGAAAGGAATACAACTTTCAGGAAACTGAAAATATTTTAATTTCTATGCTTAGGTCAGAGGATAAGGATAAAGAACTAAAAGCTATAGATTTTTTGATACGCACACGCAGTGGTAAACTATTTCACGAGAGTAAAAGGATTATGGACGCCGCAATAGATTTATATAAAAAATTACCTCCTCTATATTATGGTTTTAAAGATGAAAATCAGGATGCTAATCAACAAATTAAACTAGGCCTTTTCACTATAATAACAGCATCAAGCGACCCCAGAGGAAAAGTCATTCTGGAAGAGGCAATAAAAAGTGAAAATGAAACAATGCGTAAAATAGGACTTTTTGCAAAAGAGGAATTGTTAAAAAGAGACGAATTTATAGAATTACAAAAAAAAGGCGGCAAAAAACCGGAACCCGTCGTAATTAATCCAATTATATTAGATGTATCTACCGCTAAAGCTGAAGACCTAAAAGTTGTGTTATCAGATATTCTGGCAACCGCCAATCTTACAACAAAGATTAAGTCAATCCAGAGACTTGCCCAACAGTCTAAATATTTAAATAGTAAAGAAGGGCAAGAAAAAAGGACAATTATTTTAAAATTATTACAAGACCATTATAAAATAGAGGAAAAATATGCTGCACAAGAGATGATACTAGGAACGTTATCTGTGATTGGCGGAGAAGACGAAAGGACTTTTATTGAGGAGGTCATCAAAGATAAAAAGACTCCAAGAGATATTAGAAAAAATGCAGAAATTCTAATCCAAATGTTAGATGCGGAACGAGGAATTCAGAAGAAGAAATTAATAAAATGAAAAAATATTTAATACTAATTCTATTTTGTTTAGTTACATTATTTTGTACTTCAAAAATTTTTGGAGAAAATAGTAAGCCAGAAATAAAGTTATTTATTGACGATTTTGGAATAAATGAAGGAAAGGCTATTGACAATGGTTTTGTTTTTTTTGAAGGTCAATACATAGATGCTCCTTATACAGTTACCCGAAAAGGTCTTGCTGTATTTGTTAATGGCAGGATGGTTGAGAAACCTATTATGTGGCCAAGGCCAGATACAACCCAAAATGTTGATCCCAAACTTCCCGAAGGGATTACACGGAATAGCAACTTTGAAGACATAAGAGAACACATGCATAAAAAATATCTTTATATTTTTCAACATTATCCAGAAGGGGAAGCAGTACAAAACTTTGTTGATTATTATCGAAGTTTACCGTGCATAAAAGAAGTAGAATTTACAAGTCCCGATCATAGTAGTATTAAAGTTACCTTTTTTTCAGGAAAAGTTCAAAATGAGCGAGTTCGCCCTTTTGGTAAAAATAGAAATGTAAAATATGACAAAGAAACTGTCTTAAAAATAGTTGAATCTAGTCGAGAACACCTTGAAGAACGACTTCAAAAAGGTGATACATATTTTTTCTTTAATACAGGTGGTGAAATTACATTTGGCGCTGTTGGTTCAAAAGAGACTCTTCCGCATATAGCCAAGATACTTCGTTCTTCAAAGCCAGCTAAAGATAAATTTAAAGAAGTCCAAAAAGCGGGCTTACCGTCTGTGAATGAAAGAAGTTTTTCAAGCATCGTAACTAATTTCTCCGCCTCACCGCAACTTGAAGAACGGCTCGGGAAATTAAAAGAATCCCAAAAGCAAGAAAGACAAAATTAATTTTAACGGCACAACAACCTTCATTGCCAAGCTCCGCAACGAAACCCCTGACCATTATTCATTCGAGAGTTGGGATGTTTTTTATGATTACTTAAGGACATGGCCCTATGACCCTGATTTTGGCTGGGAAATCCGCCAGCCTCTTATAAGGA